>JBBIID010000016.1:4761-15463 GCA_037446675.1 Paludibacter sp. | reverse complement strand
TTTTTTGTGCCTGACATTACAGGTATTTATAAAAAAGCATTCGCTTTGCATCCTGAACGAGTTTCAGTTTTTGCCGGAATTTATTTTCCATAGCTTCCAAACTTTGGAGAACTTCCACGGCTTTTTGAAATTGCCCGGGGTTTGCTTCCATCTTTTCCATGGCATCAGCCAGGCATTCTTTTACATCTCGCAGTACCACAAACGGAATAACAGACCCCCGCAAATAAGGATAAAAGGCTGTGTCGTCCTAAAATTTGTTTACAGTTTTTGATTAATAATCCTATTTTCACTTTACATTTAAAAATCTATCTTTGTGCTATCATATTGAAGGGGAGTTGGGCTCTGCTGAGGAGCAACCCAACAAGGATTAGCTATGATTAGCGACAAGTAAGTCAAAAAAACTGGGTAGTTGATTTTCAGCTATCCTTTTTTTATGACAACGAAGAGCTACTTATGCCTAAAAAACCTAATATGTGACTGCGTTTTGGCTAGTTTTATAATACGTTTTCCATCTTCTATTCAATACACCTGTCAGCCTGTGAGCACTTTCGGGTGTTTTCATATCCAAACTGGCATGAGGTCTATTGCAATTGTAAATTGCTATAATACGTTTTAATTCGCTGATTGCTTGTTCAAGCGAAACAAGTTTCATTTGATTAAGCCACTCTGTTTTCAGTATTCCGTTAATACGCTCTGCTATTGTATTTTCACGAGGGTCTCCATTCTCGGTCATGCTAATTTGTACGTTATTTTTATTCAATAATTTCACATAATCATTACAGCAATATTGCACTCCTCTGTCTGAATGGTGTATTAATCCTTTAGTTCCCTTTGGTACTTGTTTTAATGCCATTTGTAAAGCCTCTACCGTATATTTGGCTTCTAAAGTATTTCCGATTGCCCAGCCCACGATTTTGCGTGAATAAGCATCGGTTACCAGGCTCAGGTAAACAAATCCTTTAGCTGTTTGAATATATGTAATATCGCTCACCCATAATTGATTAGCCCTTGTTGGAATAAATCCTTTTATCAGGTTTGGATATTTACGCAACCAATGATTGCTATAAGTTGTCCTTGCCTTGTTTCGGCGTTTTTTGACTAATAATCCATGCCTTCGCATAAAATCAAAAAAACAATCTCTTCCCAAGTTCAATTCCTCTGGCAACCACGGTTGAATGATTTCCAGCAGCTTGCGACCGCCTATTCTAGGCATTAGTTTTCGTTGATTATCAACCAATTGAAGTAAAATATCTTCTTTGACTTCTTCTTTATAGTTGTATTTAATTCGCTGATAGTAGGCTTGCCTACTTTTGCCAAACATGTCGCACAAAGTATCCATATCTAAATGGAAACTGTTTGTGCGCAGCTCTGTTACCGTTTGGCTCCAGGCTTTTTTCTAATGTCAACTTTTAGCTCACGTTCGGCAATGTTAATCATGGTGTTTAAGGCCAATGTTTTAAATTGCTCACGTTTTAGTTCTTCTTCTAACTTCTTGATTTTTAATTCAAGCTTTTCTTCTGCCGTGGTTTTTTGAACTTCTTTTGCCATAAATTGGTTCAACTTTTTGTCGGTTTCACTGGGCTTTGATAGTCCAAATTTACGCATCCAGTTGTAGATATTGTTACAGCCTGTAAAATTATACTTAATTTTTAATTCTGTGTGCGTTGCGCCATGGTATAAATACTCTTTTACGACCTGAAGTTGTAATTCGTCCGATAATTTGTTTACTTTTCTACTCATTGTCCTGTTTTGTGTTTACTTTTTTGTAAACCTATTTCAGGACTAGACAGGCTTTAGACTGCCACAGACTATACAACAGCCAGTAGATTTGTTCTTTCTCCGTTTCAGATTGAAACTGGATAACAAAACAATTCGGACAAGGTGATACAAGCGGTTTTCCGCTGTTATTTCCTTTATTGAGGATAAAGAAATGAGGATTTCGGATTTCTTTTTTCTGGTTGTAAGACTCCAAACTATAGGCACACATAAGGTAAACGATTAGAGGGTGAATACAAGAGCTGCTGCCCCTGCAAATAATTTTTACCCCCAGAAAAAGAAAGAAAAAAGAAAAGAAGAAAAAAAAGGATATACTTCTGAAACAGCCAGAGAAGCGGCGGCTGTCAAGGTTTTTTGTAAGAATACTACCCGAAGTGTAACGAGGTGTGGAGATTGTGACAAAAACCCGAAGGGCTTGACCTTTACTGCTGGTAAGCGAAACGGCTATCTTTGTATATTCATTTTTTTGTGGAAAACGTATTATGCTTTCTTTCTGTATTGTTTTATATTAGATTGATTTGAATTAGAATTTGCCCGAAGGGCCAAAAAAAAACTACAACTGCAAAATATTCAGGGGTGGGTGGTCGGGGGTTGGCGTGGGAGAAGCAGGTTTAAACCGAATGTAAAAACAGCCTTGAGCGCGCGTGGATAGCAAGGCTTAAATGCGAGTGAAGAAAAACGAAACGAAGTATAAAGCCTGTGCGTTGTGTGCGAGCCTATGCGAGTTGAGCGAGTGCCCCTGACACGGGAAGCGCGGAGCGCGGTGGCAGGGTGCTGCCGGCAGCCAGTTTGGCGCATTTTTTTGCTTGAACGTTGCGGGTGGAAAAAGCAAGGGCTGGCCGGAGTGAACGAATGGAGTGTATTGCAGCGAATAAACGGTAAGGGGTGTATGTGTGCAGTGGTGAAGCTTGGTGAAGCGAAGCGAAACCGGGCTGCAACCACAAGGATTTGCAGGGTGGGAAAAGACATAGACCCCGGGAGTGAAATGAGCGAAAAGGAACGAAATGAGCGAATGACTACCAGCTCTTGCGTGGGGTTGGCGTTGCGGTGTGAGTGAAGAAGTGTAGAGAATAAAATGAACGGAGAGACTGAACGAACTCGGCAATAAGCCAACAGGTAAGTGAACGGCAAAAAATCTGACAAACTGTAACAGCACGAGCGATCGCAGGCGAGCAAAACTCTAAGTGGCGGCTGCCCCCAACTTACAAATAAAAAATAAACCCTATTGGGGTTTTGGGGGCAGGAGCAGCCACGACTGAGGAGTGACAGAACGTGGTGAGCAAAACAAGCTAACACGCCATGACGAGCACCCACCGGAGCGCAGGAATGAGTGTGGAAGCGGTAGCCACAAGGGCAGCTGAAAAAATACTAGCTGAAGCGTAGCAAAGTCTGGAGATTTTTTCAGGCTGCTTGTTTTACCCTTTGGGCTATGTTTTTTCGAACAAAGTGGCGGAATGACGAAGACCGCTTTACCTATTCGGTTTAAACCTGCGGGAGAATTATTTATCAGTATTGATTTCCTATTTAAAATTAATAATTACAGAGGAAATTATTAATTTTAAAAAACATTTCATCTAAACTATCATAGACTGATTCACAAGCAACTGCGTAGTTGTTTGTAATAGAATTCGGATGAATGCTTAGATTTTCCAAGGCAGAGTTTAATTTCGATTTAAAGTCAGATGTTTTATGAGAATCTAATTGCCTAATATCATTTAGTGCAAATAATTCTTTGATATAAGAGAAATCCCTCAATTCGATCAACCTTTCAATAATTTCTTCATTTGCGGTATAGCTTAATCCAGTATTCTGTGATGTGTATAAATATTTAAGTATTAGATCAAGTAACTTTAAACTTCTAAAAGTATGAGTGTCTTTTTTTGAAAATCCCATTTTGTCAACAATCATTCTTAACGACTTTTCTTTCAAATTCTCACAGATTAATATATGTATTTTCTTACATCTACTAAGAAACTGATCTTTAGAAAAAGAAGTATAATCAAGGTGATTAGTTAATGGTTTATAGTCTTCAAATTCAGACCATCCTGTGTAATATATTTGATCTTCATTAAGTGTAATAATATCTGAAGGCGTAAATTGAAAATTAAATAATGAGTTTATTAATTGAGAAAATAACCGGCTAAAAAGAAAATATTTTTTCGTCATTAACTCAGCTCGTTCGACAATACTAACGCCATCTATTATTTCATCTTTAGAGATTGAAAATTTATTCCAATAATCAATTTCTGTATAACAGCCTCCCTCATATAATTTTTTAATTTCTAGTTTTATAGCATTCTTACCAATTCTTTCACAATAAGATATACCCCAATGTGACATATAACTTACAGCCCCAGTGTTTGGGTGTAAGTCATAGGAATCATCATTTTCGTATTTTGATAATACGGTATCTGAAACATAAACATATTGAAATGCCATTTGATCAGCTCTCAACGAAGTAACTAATCCATTTATCCCCTTCCAGTAATGACCAACTATTTCTTCTTTTGAATTATCTGGAATGTAGTCTGCTATAAGGCTAAAACCATTTATTTCAAGTCTTGCGATATTATTTTTATGATCAAATTTTTTTATTCTTATCTCAAAATTATCAAATTCTTCAATAAATACTCCACGTTGATTTAATAGTTCAATGATATCATTGTCAATAACAATATCTTTCTGAATATTGTATATCTGTATTGCTGACTTCTTTCTTAGAAAAAGATAGTCATTTAAATAATCTGTCTTAATTTGAACGAATGCTTCTGTTTGGTGAGGAAAATCATATACTGACAGTAGCTTGTTTTTGACTATTTCATAGTCGGGAACAGTTAGGTCATCCCATATTATTTCATCATTAAGCAAACGTGGAGCCAGATTAAATGTACTTAAGAATCCGTGATCAATACAAAATGTGGTATGATTACCTGTACACCATGAAACAACCAAGGGTTCCGCTTTTTTTAAACCAGATGTAGGAGATACATAAATCCAGAATTTGGGATTAAATTGATATTCTTCAGAATATTGAACA
Organism: Paludibacter sp.; assembly: GCA_037446675.1. GTDB lineage: Bacteria > Bacteroidota > Bacteroidia > Bacteroidales > Paludibacteraceae > Paludibacter. The sequence continues at coordinate 10,650 of JBBIID010000016.1, read as the reverse complement.
CCAGATTTTTTTACAACAGGATTTGAATGTGATGGCTTTATTTTTCTAATTAGATATTTGGAAATTAAGACAGTGTTGATATCTATAGTTTCTTTGAGACCATCTAGCTCTATAGTTTTTAATTGAGCGACGGTGATATAGTCTTTATTTATTCCCAAAGGAATTCCCTTGGTTAGTTTTGCAATAATTTTATCTTTATTCTTAGACATATTCTTATCAACTAAACAAGTAAAGAATTATGAAATTCAATGCTTTTCGGTGATACTTCGTGCTTAAGTGCCTTTATTGACTCTAATGTAATTCGGATTGCTTTGAAATCTAATTGTGTATGACAATTGGGACAAACACAAATCATATTATCTAATGAATCTTTTCCATTGTATGGTTTTCCAAGTGGCACAATATGATGCACTTCACAATAATACTGCTGATTTTTAATCTCTAATCTTGTTTCGCATAATTGACAGGTATTGTTGTAAAGTTTTTTTATTTTATCAACAAGAGATTTCTTTCGAAGTATTATGTCTAATTCTCTTATAATGCGTACAACCTCATCACTTTGATTATGTGTAGTGATTATTGCTCCATTTATCAATAGTTTCTGGTGCTCAGAAAATTTTTGATATTGTTTAAGTGAGCTTATCCCATTGGTAACATGTAATTCTTTGTTCGCTTTTAAATCGGGATTAGAAACATATTCTTCTTCTGTTACAAATAATATATATCCATTCTTGTCAAACAAAATACCAGGAAACTTTGTGAGATGATGAAACCACGTCCCATCTTCACGGTAAAGAGCATGTTTGGCATTTAAACCACATATCTTATTTAAATAATTTCCTGTCATATTATTTGTGTGATAAATCAGAATGAGCTTAAAAATTTATTTATAATTTGTCTTGCCATTCCTGCATATTCTTCATTATTGTTCATGAATTTTTTTAGGCAAACCATTTCTCTATGAAGTATCTTCTCGAAATAAAAGGAGTTTGAACTTACATTATTGTTATTGTAATTTATTACAGCTTCTTTTACTCTTTGGATCTGTGCATTTATTTCAATCTGTTTCTTTTCTCGTGATTGAACTAAAGGAACTCTCTGTAACGCATAAACTTTTATTGAAGTTTTACCCCTTTCATCTATACCCTTTATTACCCCTTCATCAATAAATTCTAAATGTTTTTCTGGAATGTCTTTGCATGGATCAATCAACAATCTATGTTGATCTTCAGAATTAATACCAACGGGATGATTATGTACTCTAACATATCTAGCTGGATCATTTAACGGAAATTGATTTAATTTACCCAGTGTTATTTTTCCTTTGGAACCATAAACTTCATGTTTTAAGGTCTGATTACAATTTCTACATGATAAGTATAAATTATCCCAATCAGCAGCCAACCAATAATAACCTGGTTTTTGAGGACTTGCTTCTTCAATTTTCCCTTTTGGCCTGAAATGTTCAACATCCCCAGAATATACATGCAAGAACTTACTCTCACAATATGCACATTTCCCTTTAAAAAGCGTAATCAGTGCTTCTTTTACTTTTGGGTCTGAGTATACTTTGAAGTCAAAAGAATTATCAATGTTGGCTGGAATCGAATAAAAATTAATTGCTCTTTGTGTTTCACTCAACCCATTCTGATCTTTTTTATCAAGAACTTCAGGTTTTTTTATTTTAGATCTATCAACTTTAATCATTAGGCAAATTATTATCTGATACCATTTCCCATAAACTTTTTACTCTGGCGATAGTCTCTGATTTCAACTCATCAGTTCTCAAGGCGGTATTACTCTTTGATTTTTTTGCTAATAGCTCGTCTATGGCAAAATAAACAAGCTCTTCCCTAAGCGTATCACCCAAATGTTTTATTTTTGGTATTTGCGTACTCAAGGAAAGTAATTTATTTTTCTGCTCATCTGTTCTAGCTTCATCATCAATAGATAAGATTTCATAATACTCGTCAAATAATTTTTCTGTTTTCATGTCGAAAGTGCTATTTAGACCAAAGAAATCAGAAGTGAGTATTTGGTCGATACGCAATTCACTTGGATCGGGCAATTCAGTTAATGCAATAATTTCATTTTCGGCGTTCTTACGGAGAACTACAACTTCTCCGGCATTTAACCCTCTTAAGCATAATGGTTCGTGAGTTGTAATGATAAATTGTATACGCGGGAATGTTCTTTTAAGTTGAGAAACAACTTCCATTTTCCATCTTGGATGTAAATGTGTCCCAATTTCATCAATTAGAACTATACCTTCTGCAATCTCAAATGATATTTTATCTCTAACAAAAGATGCCATTATATCAACAGCCAAAGCGTAAATGCTTTGGTAACCATCACTTAAATCAGAAATGCTTTGTATAGTTTGACCTTTTTTAATGAAAATAATAGACTTCTCAACATCTCTTTCGATTAAATCATCTTTTTCAAGTAACATTAAATCTTTTAGTGCTATCGCTGCCCTCTCAAAATTTTTATCAGTTATTCCAAGTAACCATTTGTCTGCATCTATCAAAGAGATCGAATAATCAAATAGATTTTGAGCTTTTACTCCTCTTCTGATGTCCCTCTCAAAAGTAAGTTTTCTTCTTTTAGGAAGTAATCTAATCGAACCATAACCTATTAGATTTGCTTTTGGCCGTTGGATATTAGAAGAAATTCTGTCTCTGTCAAATGTAACTACTATTGGTTCTTTTTCTCCTTTTAAATATAACTTAATATATCCTCTTTTTTTACCATACTGTAAAAGATATTTTGAATCTAAATTCAAATTATCATAATAGTTTTCACCACATAAGGCAATTGTAATAGCTTTTAGCAGAGTACTTTTCCCAACTCCATTTTCTCCTAAAAACAGCAACCAAGGCTCAGTTCTTAATTCTTCATTCTCATTCGTAATTTGTTTATCAAAATCTAAGTTTAGCTCTGTAAAACATTTGAAATTTGATAATTCTATTCTTTCGAGGTAAACGTGTTTTAAATTTTCATAGTCAAATGTATCTGAAATAACAACGTCATTTTTAATTGACAAAATTTCTTTATTGAATTTGTCTACTGCATCGCTTAGTTTAAAAGAAATGAAATTCTTATTTTGCATTTTGTTTTCAGACTGCGGAGGCTCCTCAAGCTCAAAAAGCTTTTGGTTTAAATACTTTTGAACTTCGGGATTATTATCTAACCATTTAGCAAGCATCTGCCTTTGAATTCCGACATAAGGTTTTTGTGTGTTTTGCGAATAGATTCCCTGCCAATCTAAAGCAATCCTCATTATTTCTTTCTGATTCCTATTTTTATTTCTTATTAAATTAGGCAATAATTCCCAATCTCTTTGTAATTGCTTTAGGGACTCGAATCTTTGCTTTACAAGTTCAATTCTATTCAATTTTAATATTTCTATTGTTACATTACCTTTATGGCTTAAGTAATTTACATATCCATTTTCATTATAAACAAGATGGTCTTCAGGTCTATCAAGACAAGGATCAATTAATAATGCTTGTTCCTCATTCTGTATTTTATCTATTAAGGTTAATGGTTTTGGTCTTGCCCCTTCAACAGGAAACCAAGTTGATTTATATCTATTGCAATTCGGACATGAGTAATAAAGGTTTTTCCACTCATAGGTCAACCACCAATAATGATCTTTTGAAAAATCATTTTCTAATCCTCTTGCATTACTTTTAGGTCTAAAGTGATCTATGTCTCCAATGCCTATTGCCTCTGAAATTGTGGATTCACAATATGCGCATTTATTCTTAAATAGATTACGCAAGGATTCTTTTATATCTCTACTTACCTCAATTTCAAATGGTCTCGAATATTTTTGTTGTGATCTAGAATTCTGAGATTTACTATAAAATTCAGTTAACCGCTCTTTAGCGATCTCTACCTCCTTAGAATTTAGAATTTCAGGAAATGGGATACTGTTTCTATCTATATATATCATTTGACTAATGCTTTAGCAAATTTCTCAAGAATTATTGAACTAGGATGAACAGAAAGAGATATTAATTTATTTGCAAGTGCAACAGGTATAATTGCGTTATCATACATGTCAGATTTTAATTTTTCTACATTCCAAAGAATCACATCTATATTCTTAAAGTCAGACTTTTCTGGATTTAAAACGATATTCTCGCTTTCAACAGGAATTGTTATAACATACATTCTGTTGTCCTTAGATTTGAAAATTATTTTTGAACTGTAATATGAAGTACTTGCATATGGTTCAGGTGTGTCTGGATCGTTAGGTAGAATATAACTATAAATATGCTTATTGTTTAAAAGATATGCTTGTCCTGGTATTAATAGATCTTTTATTTCATCTGCGTGCTCAACAAATGCACCAGATTTTTCAAGTCCAACTAAGAATAAATTATTGTTAGCTAGCAGATAATTACAGAGTTTTCTTACAGGCTTATGTATATTTGCTGTTTGACCAAAGAAGGCTAAAGGACCATCTTTTATAAACAAAAAGTGATTAAGAAGGTCAGATTTGAGACTTTTGATATTTTTGATTGTATGAATAATATTCATTTGTTCAATCAGATTGGTCAAATATCCTAATATCCCTTCTGCACCTAATTCATCATCAATTGCTTCATGTAATCGAAATATATCGGTAATCAAAATCTCATGATTACACTTTTTACAAGAATTAGAAATATAGTCGGAGTTAAAATCTGTTCTTTTTAAATCAACATTTTTTTCACCACAATGAGGACAAGTGGAAAGATTATAATTATTGATTGGAGAATCATACATTTCGAAAACTAACCAGAAAGTAGTCTCTAAAAGACTAGTACCATCGTCCTTGGTCTTGAAGAATTCATATATTGTTTTTCTAATGGAATGTGTCAGAGTTAGGCTTTTCTTGTATGCTACATTTTTCGTTGGTAGAACTAACTTTGACCTTTCAAGTTCTTTGATTTTTGACATCGCCTCTCTAGAAATAAAATTCATATCGGCTATATCATCCAGATCTTTTGTATTTAATAACAGTTCTCCAAACTGAAAAAAAGTAATAAGTGAAGACGGAAATGTTTTCTTTACTGGAACAGTAGAATAACTCCCATCTATAGCAATAATATGATGTATAGGATTTATTTCTGGATAATCTATTGTTATTATTAGAGACGGATCTAAAATAATCTCATCCTTTGATTTGGGATATTCACATTCATTCATAAACGCTTTGACCTCGGCATCGTTTATGATATACGAATGAGAAGATTTACTTGCTAATTCATCTGGTCTTTTGCCATATTTACTGCTATATGCCATAATAATTAAACTGAGAATTTATCAATTTGAACCGGCACTACAAATGGATTTGAATAGGTTTTCATTCTAACAAATCCTTTGTCATTTTTGGGACTGAATCTAACTAAGGCATCAGCAAAGTCATTAAAGTCATAATATTTACGAAGTTCCTTTATTTCATCCTCGTTATTCAAATGGGCTATAAACCAGTTTTGTGTGTTTTTGAGAATGTTTGAACTTATAGAACTAACTTCCTGCGTTGCATAGATCATTCCTAAATTTAGTTTAGCTCCTTCTTTTGCAATACGATTATAGATCTGGCTTAAATCCTTGTCATCTTTTTTGGGAAAAAGGTTATGAGCTTCTTCAAAATAAAATTGAATAAAATTGTTCGGTTTATTATTTACAAATTTATTCATAGAATGGCTAAATATCCTTTGACATAAGATTTCAGAATATAAGTTCTGTATTTTGGGATTACCTTGAGACAGATCAATAATTATTATTTTCCCATTTCTTAGAAGTTCGATGATTTCTGTTTCAAATGCTTTTTCACCTTCCGGTGTATGTTGTTCAATAACACCTCGTAATTTCAAATATCCACTAATATTT
>JBBIID010000016.1:0-4729 GCA_037446675.1 Paludibacter sp. | reverse complement strand
ATATTTACAGCACCTCCAGGCACCCTTTTTCTAGTAAGAAATGCTAATAATGCTTTTAAATCCTCATCTGCCCATTCTTTATCTTTATCCTTTTTATATTTTCTAAAAAAATCGTCTTTTTCATAATTTTCCCATATAGCAGAGAACCAATTAATTGCTTTATCAAAAGAGATACCTTTACTTGGATCGATTGGAACTTCAGAGTTTGCTAACTTATTTAGTTCCGTCCTACCTGAAAATTTTATCGAAGAAATACTTTTGGGTAATGGAAATTTTGCAGAATACAAACAACACAAATATGCAGCAACCTTTCTTTCCCAACGTGTCATTTCGCCTTTATCTGTTTTATCTTCAGGCTCTGTTAAATCTACTGCTAATAAGCTTTTTATATAATCTACTTTTTCTTCTCCCAAGAAGCTTTTTACTAATTCAAAACCTGATTCAATCTGTTTATAGAAGTTGACCTTCATGACTTTAAAATAATCTTTTTGCAAAACACTATATCGAGTTACATCATCTTTGTATTTATCATATATAGCATTTCCATCTTGCAAGTTTGAATTTGCGTATTCTCCATTTATATCAAAAATAATTTGTCCAACTGGGAATTTTGGAGCACCAGATTCAATAAATGATTTTAAAGTATCCTCTGGCTTTTCAACAACTTTATCATCTAACGTCCTAGCGGCTTTTTTTGAAATTTGTGCAGTAGCTTCAATAACTTTTTTAACTGTATTTGATTTACCTGTCCTTGTCATACCAAATAGAGCAGTTCTTTTACCTAATAAATCTGCAGGGTGAATATAAACCTCTGCTGTTTCTGTCTTTCCTTGAAAACGAAGACTTGAACTATATCTTACTTTCCCAATGGAGAATTCAGTATCATTTCCGGGTATTATATCAGTTGAATCTCTTTGGTTGACTATGAAACCTAAAACATCTTTATTTACCTTATAAACACTATAATGATGTGATGAATAGAAATTTTCTAAATCTGCTCCGAATTCAACTTTCCCAGTCGAACTTCTGTAAAATGTTCCAAGTACTCTACATTCAAGACCTGAAAAGCTAAATTCATACCTTGTGAAATCATCCAGTTTTGAAGTCTTTCCTGAAGTTGGTAAGTTATCCTTGTAATATTCAATCATAGAACTTATAACCGCATTATCGGTAGGTAGTTTTGCCGGAGATAATGCTCTTAATAAAATTGCTTCTTCAACAGATTCTTCATTGTCATAAAACGCTAGCAAAAAAGTGCCTTGCGCTATACCTCCGACTCTTTGCTTATCATCATCACACACTAATACATTAGCCTTGTTGTAGTCTAAAGCAAATGGACGACCAATAAATAATTCATGTTTTTTACCTTCAACTAAAGGATCGATCGATGCTAAGTTTTTTATTTTATCAAAAGTGTTCATTCAATTAATTCGATTAAAGGTGAATCTAATTCTGGATTTTGGAATCTAATTATTGCTTGATTTATATAATCTTGTTGTAATTCAAAAGACACCCAATTTCTGTTTGATTTTTCAGCGCAATATCCCGTTGTATTACTACCCGAAAATGGATCGAGGATTAAATCATTTTCTTCTGTTAGAAATTCGACAAAGAAGTTAACTAATCCGCTGTTCATTCTTGCTGGATGTGGAGTAATTCCCATTTCTCTACATTTTAATAAAAAATAATCGTTAGAATTTGTATTTGAAAAGCTCAAAACATTATGCGGTAACCTAACTTCTCTGTCTTGATCTAAAGACTCTAATTCAAATAAATTATGAGCAATACTTCCCCCGTTATTAGTTAGAAATCCTTTCTCGCTGATATTGTGCTCTGATGGTCGTTTGCCTGAATTATATTTTTGCCGTTTCAACAACTTCTCCATACTTTTGCTATATGGTCTCAATACTTTGCGATTGTCTGCTTTGGGTTTGTCATTTTTTGCAATCCACCACACATGAGTATAGCTATCTACAGTCCTTAATCTATTTACCGTTACCCACTGAGCTGGCGAAGGTAATTTTGAAGGATTGTAACATATAAACTCCTGAATTAGCCTTAAGTCTGAGTCCGGACTGTTGACTAGCCCAAACAGACATTCCAGATGCAAAAGAGACTGAACAGGCCTATCTGGTTCCCATGCATTTCCAATTTCAATAACTAAGGATCCATCTTCTGCTAATAATTCAGAAAAAATTGGAGCAAGGCTTTTAAACCATTCCAGATATTCACTTCCTTTTTGATTTCCATATTTTTTCTTGTTATTCAATGGAAACGGAGGTGAGGTAATAATTAAATTCACCCTCCCTCTAAGTTCATCCATTAGTACATTTGATAAAAGATCAACTGAATTGCCTTTATATAAGGTGCCTTTATTTGATTGATATATATTCATTTTTTGTTTTGATTATAACTTTAGCTTTTTCCTTTGAGCAATTCGTTGAACATTATAAATTTATCTGCAATTTTACTTTCTTCTGGTATTGGAGTGTATGCCAATTGAGAAAGTTCTGAATTATATGTGTCTTTTAGTTTTGACCAAAGAGCAGGAAAATCTGTAGCCAATGGTGACTGATTCGCCGCTTTGCCCACCCAGTTTGCGGGTTCGGCAAACATTTCCTGGTCGTGGGCGTATAACTCGTTGAAGTCTTTTTTGAAATCGGGTGAGCTGAGGTACTCTGCACAATCGGGATCGTTTGCCAGAAAATATAAATCGTAGAAATGACGAATTTTTGAGGCTATGGCCACTGCTGGATTTTCGGAAAAAGAGAAACGTATTAATGAAACGAGCTTTTCGATCATTGTACGTCGTTTGTCCAGTACATTGACTTCAAAGGGTTGCAAGTTATGTTCCGAAATCAGATCATGATTCTCTGTTTTATTGAGAAATACTTCTATGAATGAAGTGATACTTTTCGTTTCGTAAGGATATGGATTGGCAAATGAATTGACTTCGACCAATAGATTTCCAGAACTGATAGCTGTTTTTGTTTTCTGTTTCAGCATATCGGGATATGCGTATACCGCTTTGTAAAACCGGGAGCCTTTGCTGGTGACACCTTCCACTTGAATTTCTTCCAAATCGGTAGTCATTTCTTTAGCTACTTTCTTAATTAATGTCTTCAACTGATTTCCGTTGAATGAGTTTGCATCAATGACAGCGATATCAATGTCCTCGGAAAAGCGATCGACCAGGTTGTAAGCTTTAGACAATGAAGTTCCACCTTTGAACACTACTTTGTCAGCATTGGGATTCTGAGATAAACGACGTAGCGTGTTGGTAATCCAGTAATCTTTCTCGATATAGGCGGGTGATATATGGAAGTACTCGGCAGTAGCGAGTACGGTATCTTTAAAGAGTTTCGGGTCGTTATGCAACATTATTTGATCCTCCATTTTTTCTTGTTTGGCAATATTAACTCTGAAACCGGCATGCTGTATTCAGTCACCGGATTTAGTGAGGCAGCTATTTTATCTGTCAATGACTTATCAGCTCCGATACTTTCGAGCATAGCTCCACAAAGTGCCTGCACGGCAGGGTTGTATTTTAGTACCAGCGTAGCTAATGTTTTTACTCTTTCGGCAGGAAGTTGTGATAGAATAATCATCAAGCGCTTGCAAGCTTCGTCCGGAGTAGTTGCGGGAATTTCCCGGATAAAACGAATAGCATCGAGAATGCGAAGCAGTTCGATATTTGTTTTTGTGATCTTATTGGGCTGAACAATGAATGAGATTTTATACAATCCTCTTGTAATAGCTCTCCGGTACTTGTTTGTACCAATCTGGAGCGTAGCAGGTATCTGGGTTGTGAGCCCCATTTCGTTGTAAGCGTTGTATCCGGTAATGTATCCGATTATTTCGCCGTCCTGTTCCAATAAGTCTTTTGCAATCTGATATGCTGAGGGCTGTAAAGCTCCAAACCTGGACTGACGAGGTTTGTAGAATTTTCCTTTTGACAGCTTTGTTATTTTTCCCGCTGCTACCATTCTATTCAGGGCTTTCACGACCGCATCCTTTCTATTTACAGCTATATTGAAATCAGTATAGGTGAAAATATAGTCTGTCGGCAGCCTATCTATGGTATTTGCAACGATATCAGATATTTTCATGGAATAATGTTTTTGCAAATATAAACTATTTGTCCCGTTTATTGCGTAAAAAACAGGACATTTTTTATAAATTATTTCCTTTTCCTGCATAGAGTGCTGAAATCATTAGTGTGATTTTCTTGATTAAGGGCAAAGGGTGCTTTAAAGACATTTGAATGTCAAGTAAACGGCGCAAAATACTTGACATTTTACCCCTAACCCCTAAAGGGGATAAGAACAGAAGTATAACATATTTGGCAATGAGTGGTGTTTGTTGCCAGATTTGTTATGTTTTCCCTGAGTTTGTATTTGCAAACCACTACGAAATTTGTCAAGGATTGCAAATGTATTTTTTATTTTCGTTTGTCTTTTGCCGAACTGTCAAAGGGAATAAGATTGAACATCTCCCGCATGCGGGAGCGGACGCGGTTGCCGTAGTAGCTCTCGAGCTCGGAGGCGGAGAGGTTGGTAGTTGCATGAGTAATCATGTGATTGTTGATAAAGTGATCATATCGAGATAAGAGAATTTCGCCCATGACATTACATTGATTACCGTAGTACTTGAGAGTGCTTTCGGCACCCAAATCATCAAAACAGTGGGTATGGGGGTGTGGTGGATTGATTGTGTTGGTGTATGCATA
>JBBIID010000015.1:2169-15512 GCA_037446675.1 Paludibacter sp. | reverse complement strand
TTAATTTCAGGTGATAACATACCTTCCATTGCCGATTTGATCTCTTCTATCGCATCGTAGATAATAGAATATAAGCGGATATCGATTTCTTCTTTCTCTGCCATTTTACGGGCAGTAGAAGTTGGGCGAACCTGGAAACCGCAAATAATTGCGTTCGATGCAGCAGCCAAAAGAATATCGGAATCGGAGATTGCTCCCACAGCCTTGTGAATTACATTTACCTGAATGTTTTCGGTAGAAAGATTCAACAACGAATCGGAAAGTGCTTCCACTGAACCGTCCACGTCACCTTTTACAATGACATTCAATTCTTTGAAATCTCCCAATGCAATTCGTCTTCCCAGTTCGTCCAAAGTAAAGTGTTTCTTGGTGCGTAAACTTTGTTCGCGTTGCAATTGCTCACGTTTGTTGGCAATATCGCGCGCTTCCTGTTCGGAACCCATAACGTTGATGTTGTCACCAGCTTGTGGTGCCCCGTTGAGTCCGAGAATCAGTACCGGCTCGCCTGGGCGAACTTCGTTAATTCTCTGATTACGTTCATTGAACATTGCTTTTACTCTTCCGAAATGTGTTCCCGCAAGAACAACATCTCCTTGTTTTAAAGTCCCGTTTTGAACCAATACGGTTGATACAAATCCACGACCTTTGTCTAAAGAGGATTCAATAACTGAACCTACGGCACGTTTATTTGGATTCGCTCTTAGTTCAAGCATTTCTGCCTCCAACAAAACTTTTTCGAGCAACTCTGCCACTCCATCTCCTTTTTTTGCTGAAATATCCTGCGACTGGTATTTTCCACCCCAATCTTCAACAAGATAGTTCATATTTGCAAGAGTTCAGGATTTGCTCCCGGTTTATCCACTTTGTTTATTGCAAAAATGATTGGCACATTCGCTGCCGAAGCGTGATTAATCGCTTCAATAGTTTGAGGCATGACATTGTCGTCAGCTGCAACAATAATAATCACAATATCCGTTACCTTAGCACCACGTGCACGCATAGCGGTAAACGCTTCGTGTCCCGGTGTATCAAGGAATGTAATGCGCTGTCCGTTCTCAAGTTTTACATTATAAGCTCCAATGTGCTGAGTAATTCCTCCGGCTTCTCCGGCAATTACATTTGCTTTACGAATGTAGTCGAGAAGCGAAGTTTTACCATGGTCAACGTGTCCCATTACCGTTACGATTGGTGCTCTTGGCAACAAATCTTCTTCTGCATCGGGTTCTTCTTCACCAATGGCTTCCACCACATCCGCACTTACATACTCGGTAGTGAATCCGAACTCCTCGGCTACGATGTTGATTGTCTCAGCATCCAAACGTTGGTTGATAGAAACCATCAAACCAATGCTCATACAGGTTGCAATAATTTGATTTACAGAAACATCCATCATTACAGCCAATTCGCTCGCAGTTACGAATTCGGTAAGTTTTATTACTTTTTCTTCGTCTTTCTCACGTTGAGCAATTTCCTGCTGACGTGCATTTATCGTATCACGTTTGTCACGGCGATATTTAGCTCCTTTGCTTTTCTTATTATTACCCGACAATCGAGCAAGCGTTTCTTTAATTTGTTTTTGTACATCCTCCTCGTTAACAACTGTTTTTATCGGTTTTTTAACGCGGTCTTTGTCCCTGTTTGGTCTTGCATTATTTCCGGCGCTATTTGGAGTCGCTTTTTTAGGTTGTCCAAGTCCCGGTGTAGGACCATTAAATTGAGGAACTTTTGTTATATCAACTTTTTGGTTGGTAAACCGCTCACGCTTTTTCTTTTGTTGTTCCGGATTTGTATCTCCTACACGAATATTTTTCTTGTCACCGTCTCCTGGTTTTTTATCATTGGAGAATTTGTTGGTTTTTTCTTCCCTTTCTTTTCTCTTTTGCTCTTTTGTTTTTGGTTTTGGACGGGTGCTTTGATTTAGTAAATTCAAATCAATAGTTCCAACCACAACTGGAGATTTATCAATACTTGGACGTGATAGAGAAAATATTTCATCCTCTACAGCCTGATTTGTAGCAACAGGCTCTATTTTTTCTTCTTTTTTAGGAGCTTCCGGTTTAGCTTGTGGCTTATTAAGTACTGGCTGTTTTATTTTTTCTATTGGTTTTTCCTCAGTAGGTTTAACCTCTTCTTTTGGTATTTCTACTTTCACCGGTTCTGGAGCCACAGTAACTTCTTCTTTTACTACTGGCTTCTCTTCTGAAATAACTTTTTCAGGAACTGGAATTTCAACAACTTTTTTCGGTTCTTCAATAACAACAACCGATTCTTTTTCTTCCGGTTCGCTGACTACAGGTTTAACCTCTTCAACTTTTTCTGAAACTTCAGCTTTTGCTTCAGGAGCTTTTGCCTTTGTATTCAAATCAATATGTCCAACAGATTTGAAGTGAGGCAATTGATCTTCCGGAATTGAAACAGGAATTGTTTCAGTTGGTTTTTCTTCTTGTTTTTGTTTTACATAGCCATCCAATGCAACCGTCTCGGCTTTTTCTTTTTGATGGCGTTCCAAGCTTAATCGCTCCGATTCTATTTTCAGAGCCATATCTTTATCAAATTCTTTTGCAAGTAAAAGGTGCAGGTCGTCGGATATCTTTAAATTCGGATCAGCGACAACTTTATGACCTTTTTTCGCCAAAAACTCTACTGCGGTGGTCAGTCCCACATTCAAATCTTTACAGGCTTTACTTAATCTTATGGACATATTCTATAATTTCGGTTTTTCAATTTTTTATCTGTGTTGTTATATAATCTTTTGTCGCGAACACAGAACGCGGCTATCAAAAGTTACTCCTCCGATTCTTCTTCCTCTTCTTCGAATTCGGCTGCAAGTATTGCTAATACTTCGTCGACAGTTTCATCTTCGAGGTCGGTGCGGCGAATTAAATCTTGTCTTGGTATTGCTAAAACGCTTTTAGCGGTATCGCAACCAATTGCTTTCAGAGCATCGATCACCCATTGATCGATTTCGTCGCTGAATTCGTCCAAGTAAATATCTTCTGTTTCGTCCTCGTCCAATTCGCGGAACACATCCAACGTATAACCGGTAAGCATACCAGCCAGTTTGATATTTAATCCTCCTTTACCAATTGCCTGCGAAACTTCTTCCGGTTTGAGATAGATTTCCGCTTTCTTATCGGCTTCATTCAAACGAATGGATGAGATTTTTGCGGGACTCAATGCTCTCGATATAAATAAATTAGTATTGTTGGTGTAATTGATTACATCGATATTCTCGTTGCGCAACTCACGCACAATACCATGAATACGAGAACCTTTTACTCCAACACAAGCACCTACAGGATCGATGCGGTCGTCGTACGATTCTACGGCAACTTTTGCACGTTCTCCCGGCACACGGGCGATCTTTTTCACAATAATCAATCCTTCGTTGATTTCAGGGACTTCTAGTTCGAACAAACGTTCCAAAAAGACCGGAGAAATACGTGAAAGAATGATTTTGGGATTATTATTTTTGTTTTCCACCATGGCTACCACTGCTCTCACAGTGTCGCCTTTGCGGTAAAAGTCAGTTGGAATTTGTTCCGACTTAGGAAGGTACAATTCGTTACCTTCATCGTCGATTAGCAACATTTCTTTTTTCCATATCTGGTAAAGTTCAGCGCTTACAATTTGCCCAACTTTTTCACTGTATTTCGAGAAAACATTGTCTTTTTGGAGCTCTAAAATTTTTGAAGATAGTGTCTGACGTAAGGTAAGAATTGCGCGACGACCAAAGCCCATAAAATCTACGGTATCGGTTACGTCTTCGCCAATTTCATAATCTTCATCTATTTTTTTAGCTTCAGTTAACGAAATTTCCATGTTTGGATCTTCCAAATCTTCATCGGCCACTACCGTGCGGTTACGATAAATTTCGAAGTCGCCCTTGTCGGGGTTGATGATCACATCATAATTTTCATCTGTACCGAACATTTTCGAAATTACGTTACGGAACGACTCTTCCATTACACTTATCAGTGTGCTTCTGTCGATGCTTTTTAGCTCTTTAAACTCCGAAAAGGTATCAATTAAGCTAATAGTTTCTTTTTTGCTCATGGCTTATTTGAATCTAATAATATATTTTGTGTTTTTTATTTCTTCGTACTTGAATGAGAGATACTCGGTTACGGTAACTTTTCGTTTTGCACCATCAGGTTTTTCTGTTTTTTCTGTTTCTAACACAAAAGCCTCGTCGTTCACTTCCGTAAGAATACCTGTAATTTTTTTTCCTCCTTTTGTAACTGTTTCTACTTCGTTTCCAATATTTTTTTCATATTGTTTTTTTACTTTGAAAGGCTCTGTCAACCCGGCAGAACTAACTTCCAAATCATAATCATCTATTTCGGTACCCACTACGGACTGTATATGCCGGTTTAGTTCGGCACAGAAATCGATAGACACGCCATCGAAAGAATCGATTTCAATCGAAATGCGATTGTCCGGAGTTATCTTTATATCAACAGGGTAGTAATTTGTACCCGAAAGAAAATCTTCAACAATTTGATTTACTGTATCTTTTGCAATCATACATGAGGTTATTCTAACAAACGAGGGGACTGTGTGTCCCCTCCGCCGTATCCTATTTCGATCACAAAAGTACAAAATAATTCTTTATAATACAAAGATTTATGCGAAAATAATACGAATCGCTTTTTTTGAGTGAATTTATACCTATCTGCAAGCCCATAGCAAGTTGATAATAAGCATTTAACTTTTAAAATGCAAATTCCCCTTTTAGAATATATATTTAGAAGAAAAACTCAAATTTGTGTTCGGAAAAATTTGTTTTTCAGTACTAAGACTTGATCATTTTAAGATTAAAATTATTTAGTGACGATGAACGATATTAAGCTTTTAAAAATTATCTTTGTGTTCAAAATCATTCAATTGCTGTTGTATGTTCAAAATTCTATCCGTAAATCCGGGATCTACTTCCACCAAATTTGCTGTTTATGAAGATGAAAAGCTGATTAGCTTGCACACGATAAGGCATACTGCGGATGAATTGAAACCGTACAATACACTAAATGAACAATGCGAATTTAGAAAAAAAGTTATTTTGCAGCGGCTGGCTGAGGTCGGAATAAATCTGGATGAATTATCGGCAGTTGTGGGGCGCGGAGGATTGGTTCGCCCGCTCGAATCGGGTGTTTACGAAGTGAATGATAAATTACTCAATGATTTAAAGTATAATACGATAGGCGAACACGCCAGTAATCTGGGCGGAATAATTGCGCATGAAATTGCTTTGGGAATCAACAGTTGCCGGGCTTTTATTGCCGATCCGGTAGTGGTGGACGAAATGCAAGATGTTGCCCGTATCAGTGGTCTGCCTCAAATACCGCGTCGTTCGCAATTTCATACGTTGAATCATAAAGCTGTAGCAAGAAAGTACGCAGCAACTCACGATACCGAATATGAACGATTGAATCTGATCGTGGCGCATTTGGGAGGTGGAATTTCGGTGGCAGCGCACCGTCAGGGCAAGGTAGTGGATGTTAATCAGGGATTGGATGGATATGGTCCGTTTTCGCCCGAACGTTCTGGTACACTTGATGCGGGGCAGCTGGTGAAAATGTGTTTTAGCGGGAAATATTCAGAAGCGGAAATAAAAAAGATGCTTGTTGGAAATGGAGGTTTAATGGCTCATTTGGAAATGAATGATGTTCAGAAAATTGCCGATTTGGCGGATAGCGGAAATACGCAATTTAAGATTATTTTGGAAGCAATGGCATATAATGTTTCGAAGGAGATTGGAGCCATGTTTGCGGTGCTGAAAGGCGATGTGGACGCTGTGATCCTTACCGGTGGAATTGCGCATAGCCGATTTGTCGTGGATTATATAACAAAGATGATTTCTCCGTTCTGTAAAGTGGTAATATATCCCGGCGAGGATGAAATGGAAGCGTTGGCTTATAGCGGACTACGTGTGCTACTGGGCGAAAAGAGTAAAGAATATTGATTTTTTTGTTTCATAAAACTTCAATATCTGGCTAATTCACTTTCAAATATTGCTCTGTTGAAACAACCGAAGCATAAAAATAATTTAATGCCGCTAAAAAGCTTTTGTGTACTTTTTTAGCCACAATAGTTTCTCCACTGATAACTAAATCCTTTGTGGCGCAAGCATCTCCTATCAATGTAATGTTGAATCCAAAATCTTTTGCAGCTCTTACAGTGGCATCGATACACATGTGAGTCATCATTCCGCAAACAACCAAATCGGTGATATTTTTACTTTTCAAATAATCAAACAGCTCAGTTTCCTTAAAACTGTTTGGATAATGCTTAACGATTATTTTTTCACTAACCAAAGGACTGATAACACTGTTAATTTCTGCTCCGGAAGTGTTCGGTAAAAAGAACGTTGCATCCGGTCGGGTTGCTATGTGTTGAATGTGTATAACCGGAAGATTGTTAGCCCGAAATATTTCCAGAACTTTATTCGCGTTTTCTGCTGCTTTAGCCGAATTTACAAGGGTCATAGATCCACCCTCGAAATAATCGTTTTGGATGTCTATAAGAATCAGTGCACTGCTCATCTTGGGTAATGAAACTTTTGTGTTTATGTTTGCAAAAAAGGTTATTTTTGGCTATTATAGTATTCTAAAATTTTTATAAGACTTTCTTGTTTTACATTTTTAATATGATTTTCTTTTATAAATTTTTCGATGCTTTCCTTTTCATCTGCCAACGCATTTATTACTGATTTAAGGTTAGTTACTTTGCGAGAACTTGCATCATTTAGTGCCAGATAAAACATGTTTGGCTTTTTCTCGAAAGTTGGAGGTATCACAATTCCACCTATTGGTTTTACCTCTTGAGGTTTCAACTTGATGGCGTATTTCTTTAAAAGCTGACATTTTCCTTGTACAATTTGCTCGAAATATCCACCTCCATGGAAATGCGGAAGATAAACAAATGTACTTTGTTCAATAATTGCTTTTTTTAATATGGCAGGATTTCCTAATACATAATTCACGCTATTGTGTCGATATTCCAATTCGTCGGTATAAATGTTGTATCTCAGTGGAATTTTGACATAATTAGTGTCGTTTATAAATATAGATCCTTCAACAAATTCCTTGTTTAAATAAGGACTTCCTTCTGTATCTTCGTAAGTTTTCGCTTTGTCGGGATTGTAGCTTTTATAGCTGAAATAATTGTTCAGGAATGGATCGAAATCTTGAGCAAAAATGCTTTGTGAAATAAACATCAAGACAAAAAAGCAGGAAAATTTAATCGTTTTCATATTCTTGAATTTTAGAGTCCTATTGTAAATCTAAATTTTTTAAATAGTCCCGAAATATAGCCAAATTTTTTGTTACTGGAAAATAGACAATTAAATATTATAACAGGAAAATTTTCCAAAAGAAAATTTTCCTGTTATAATTCTGTTTATGATTAATTATTTTGTAATAAACAGTTTGGACGAGTAAATTTTATTGTCTCCCGTAACAATTGACATAAAATAAATTCCGGGATTAAAATTCTCTTTCAATCGGATGTCTTGCGAGAATTTACCTTGTTGTACGATTTGACTCAAGCTGTTTAGGATATAGTACTCTTTTGCATCTCCAACAAAATCGGTATGAACAACCTCTTTTACCGGATTTGGATTAATACCAAACGTATTTGTTTTGGTATTTAAAACGGATGTCGCTATGGCATTTGTCGAAAATTGGTATCTGCTGTCTTGTTCTAAGCTTACTCCGGCTGAATTTTTCAGACTAGTTGTTATTGTAATTTCGTAGGTTTTGTTTGCAAGTAACAAATTTGGAGTAAAAATAAGCGTGTCATTTGATATTTCATAAGTCCCTGAGATATCATCTTCCTGATCTGATAAAATAAAAGAAGCAGAATTAAACGTAGCTGAATTTATTACCTGATCGAAGACAAGTTTAATCTTCCGATTGGTACTAACAAACGTTTCGTTATTGTTTGGGCTGATATAAATGAGTCTGGGAACAGGCGATGTCAATTGAAAATTAACGTCTTTGGTTTGACCGCTCTGAATATCGACAAGCTCACTTTTTGCGCCGTATCCTTCTTTGTATGTACGAAGTTGAACAATTCCGGGGATAATATCGTGGATTTCATAATTGCCTTCTGCATCAGTAGTATCTTTCTTGTTGTTGTCTATAGTGATAATAGCTCCTTCAATCGCTTCACCGCTATTGCTGTCTGTTACTTTTCCCCTAATGTTGGCATTAGTGTTGGTTTCACTTACCGGATTAATCAGCAGTTTCACAAAGTCGATTGCATAGCCATCGCCCGCGCCACTGGTAAGATCGTCGAATTTTATCGACAATTCTCCATCGTTGAGTAAGTATAATAAGTCGTCAGGGAATTTATAGTTAATCATTTTCCCAATAGGGCCGGTTTGAATTAAACTGTTGATTGTCTTTTCTAAGTCGGTATTTCGAACATTATCAATGTAAACTGTGTAATTTGCTCCCCAAACTGGTGCTTGAAAGTCATCTACAAATATCTGAAGAATGGCCGAATGGATATTTAAACTCGTCGAAAATGTCAATGTAATTGGACGAACCGAATTGCTTGGTCTGGAAGTTCCTGCCGTATAACCATCTCTTCCAAGTGGAGCATTTCCGTTATAACTGCTTATCACCATAATTCTGTCAGTACCATCAGGGTCGGTTTCGTTTGCTGCCCACGGATAGGAATGCGAAGGAGTACTTTGCCCCGAAAAAGGATCGAAGTTGGCAGGCCAGCCAAAGCCAAGATTATCAATGTCACCGGTTCTAACCATTAGTTCTGCTTCGGGAGTATTCGAAAGCGTAACATGTATTTCCGACCAATCACCATCGTTGTCTGTAATTTGTGCAACGGCTAAAAGCGGAAGTAAAACAATTGCAAGTAGAATTTTCTTCATAACTTATCTTATCTAAATTTTTGTACTATTATTTGTTTTATTCTCTAAAACAATTCATGAATAATCTTGTTTCTTGCAAATTTATAAAAAACAAATTAATTAACTTAAGCAAATTAAGAAATAAATATGAAGTAAACATGAAATTTATTTACTTTCTTTAAATTGAAAGGTCGAATTTGTTATAAATAGTTAGAAAAATATGTTTTGTTAATTGTAGGTTTGTTGTTTGAACAACGAAAATGCGAATCAAACCGATTCTCGTAAAAAGACAAATACGTTTTATAAATTTACCATGAGCTTTTCGGCAAAGTTTTTTGAGCCATAGAAAAAAACATTTTGTGGTGTGATCTGTTTAATTTTGCAGTAAAATGGTTTAAACATCAAAGTTGTCAGGGTACAAAATAATTATGTTACCTTTGAAAAGCTAATCAGGGAATAATTATACTGGGAGTATTCTATCAAAGAAAGGATTTTTTATGAATGGTGAACAAAGTATATCGTTGCGTTTTAATTACCACGATGTGTTTTTCAGTTATTACATCAATAACGAAATAAGTTGCAGTAAAATGATTATGGATCATATGCTGGCTTATGTTTACTCCGGAGAACTGATTACGGAGGAAAACGGAGATAAGGTTGTGATAAAGAAAGGACAGTGTGCTTTTCTGCGGAAAGACAATCGTGTAAGCATGACCAAGCAGCCTTGCGGCGATGACCAATTTCAGGGAGTTTTTCTGATGTTTAAACGAAATTTTCTGCGCGAGTTTTACCAGAACATGGATCGAAAACAATTGCCTATTATTGTTGAAAAGCATCAGCCAAGCGTTATTCTCCTGCCCGAAACGCCGGATATCGAAAGTTTGTTCCTATCGATGTTACCCTATTTCGATTTCGACAAAGAACCGGCCAAAGAGTTGATGCAATTAAAATTGCAGGAAGGTGTGTATTCATTATTAAGTATTGATAAGCGTTTTTATCCGGCACTGTTCGATTTTACAGAACCCTGGAAAATAGATATCCTGGATTATATGGAATCAAATTATATGTTCGATTTATCGGTAGAAGATATTGCCGGATTTACAGGTCGTAGTTTGGCAACATTCAAACGCGATTTTAAGAAGATCAGCGACCTGTCGCCACAACGCTGGCTCATCGAAAAACGTCTGAAAGTGGCGCACGATAAAATTCGCAACGAAAAAAAGAAAGTTTCGGATGTATATCTTGAAGTTGGATTCAAAAATCTCTCCCATTTCTCATCGGCTTTCAAAAAGCAATTTGGATATGCACCCAGTGCCTGAAAATTGAGCCAATAAGCAAAAATGTTTGAGCCACAGAGAAAACCTCTCGCTGTGGCTTTTATTTTATTTTTGCATTAATAAATTTACAAAATGAATAAAAGGTAAACGATTAAAATTTAAAACAGAAATTATTTATGGAAACAAAAATAGTAAGAGCCTTTGGCACAAAAGCACCCGATAAACCATTAATTCAGATGGATATTCAACGCAGAGAAGCAACCGCAAAAGATGTTGAAATAGAGATTTTGTATTGTGGCGTTTGTCATTCCGATTTGCATACCGCAAGAAACGATTGGGGCGGAACGATTTATCCCGCAGTGCCCGGTCACGAAATTGTGGGACGGGTTACAAAAGTCGGAACCGAAGTAACAAAATTGAAAGTAGGAGACCTTGCAGGAGTTGGTTGTATGGTGGATTCGTGCCACGAATGCGATAGTTGTAAGCACGATTTGGAGCAATATTGTTTAAATGGAATGACCGGAACTTACAATGGAAAAGATAAACATTTAGGCGGACATACCTTTGGTGGTTACTCGGAAAGAGTGGTAGTGGATGAGCATTTTGTGCTGAAAGTGCCATCGAATCTTAATTTGGCTGCTGTAGCACCGTTGCTCTGTGCCGGAATTACAACATGGTCGCCACTTCGCCATTGGAAAGTTGGCGAAGGAAGCAAAGTTGCCGTTATAGGTTTAGGTGGATTGGGACATATGGCTATAAAACTGGCTAAAGGATTAGGTGCCGATGTAACTCTTTTTTCGAGAACGCCGGATAAGAAAGATGATGCTTTGAAACTTGGAGCGGACAATGTGATTATTTCAACCGAACCCGACCAAATGAAATTGGTAAAAGGGAAGTTCGATTTAATTATCGATACAGTTCCTTATGTTCACGATGTTAATCCTTATATTTCCACTTTAACTATCGATGGAACTTTAGTGTTGGTAGGTTATTTAGGAGGTTTAGAGCCATTTTTGAACACTACGCCAATGATTTTAGGCAGAAAGTCCGTTGCCGGTTCGGTTATTGGAGGCATTGCCGAAACGCAGGAACTTCTTGATTTTTGTGGCGAACATAACATTGTATCCGATATTGAAATGATAAATATGCAGGATATTAACGAAGCGTACGAACGAATGTTGAAAAGCGATGTGAAATATCGTTTCGTAATTGATATGGCATCATTGAAAAATTAAAAATACTTTTTCCTTGGGCTAATCAAAAGCAAATCTGACAATAACAGCGCAGATAGATAAAAAAATAATAAATTAACAACAATATGGAAACAAGAAAATTAGGCAATAGCGGACTGGAAGTGTCAGCTTTGGGATTGGGTTGTATGGGTATGAGCTTTGGCTATGGCGCAATGCACGACAAGAATGAAATGATTGCCTTGATTCGACAGGCAGTGGAAAGCGGCATTACTTTTTTCGATACTGCGGAGGTATACGGTCCTTTCATTAATGAAGAACTGGTGGGCGAAGCTCTTGCGCCTTTTCGTAATCAAGTGGCGATAGCAACCAAATTTGGGTTTAATGCAGGAGAAATTGGAAGAGGGCTAAACAGTCGGCCGGAGCATATCAGAAGTGTGGTTGAAGCTTCGTTGAAGCGTTTGAGAATTGAGTCAATCGATTTATTGTATCAACACCGGGTGGATCCGAATGTGCCGATTGAAGATGTGGCCGGAACCGTGAAGGATCTGATTCAGGAAGGAAAAGTAAAGCATTTCGGTTTATCCGAAGCCGGAGTAAAGAATATAAGGAAAGCACACGCCGTACAGCCTGTAACAGCACTTCAGAGCGAATATTCACTTTTCTGGCGCGAACCTGAAGCCGAAATTATGCCTGTATTGGAAGAATTAGGTATTGGTTTTGTTCCCTTTAGTCCGCTTGGAAAAGGTTTTTTAACTGGAAAAATCACTGCCGAAACAACTTTTGACAGCAGTGATTTCAGAAGTAGTGTTCCACGCTTCAGCGCCGAAAATCGCGCTACTAATATTGTATTGGTCGATTTACTTACCGAGATTGCAAAACAAAAAGAAGCTACTCTCGCGCAAATTGCACTGGCATGGCTATTGGCTCAAAAACCATGGATTGTACCTATTCCAGGCACAACCAAATTGGAGCGATTTAATGAAAATATAGGCGCTTTAGGAGTTGAACTCACTGCAAATGACTTACAATTGATAGATGAAGCCACTGCAAAAGTTCAATTACAGGGAGAACGTTATCAACCTGCGAATGCAAAAATGATTGATCGTTGAGATAGTAAAAAACAACCCTTCGAAATTTTTCTTTCGAAGGGTTGTTTTTTTGTCTTATACTTGAATAATTTATTATACAAACTTTATCTTTCAGGTTCGTAATAAAGAATAACAGCACCCGACCCAAAGGTTTTTGTTTTCGAAAGTTTGAGCGCGATCCTGTCGGTTAAATTTTCGAATAGCAGCAAACCACTGCCAGCTATTACGGGATGAACGCAAAGTTGAAGTTCATCGATTAAATTAAGCTTCATGAGTTGGATAATTAAACTTTTACTGCCCACCAAAATATCTTTTCCGGCTTGTTGCTTGAGTTCCGCCACCTCTTCCATGAGCGTTCGATTTGCCAACGTGGCACTTTCCCAGTCAACCTCTTTCAGCGTGTGCGAAAAAACAATTTTTGGAATGCGATCCATTACCACGGCAAATTCATCCATCGATTTTTCTCCGCTTGGATTAATGGCCAACGGTTTCCAAAATTCCATAAGCTGATACGTTATTTTTCCATACAAAATAACGCCACCATTGCTTAACAGGTCTGTGTAATGCTGGTGTATTTGTTCGTCCGGAATAATTGCCGTATGGTCGCAAAACCCGTCAATCGTCATATTGATTCCTGCAATTATCTTTCTCATTTTGTTTTATTCCGCTCATAAAGTTTGTTTCAGCCTAAGTTTCCACCAATTCGGCTATATATTTTGTCTAAATCAGATTTCAGATTTTTTCCATAAACCATTCGGGATGCTTTGGAAATTTCAACAAAGCCTTTTTGTTTTAGGAATTTAATTCCTTCAGTATTTTCGACGGGAAGCACCGCTCTGTCTGTTGTTGAATATTTAAGTTTCATAAGTTCTAAACCAGCTTCTACAGTGTTCGAACAAATCAACCCCTCTTT
>JBBIID010000015.1:0-2071 GCA_037446675.1 Paludibacter sp. | reverse complement strand
CCCCTGAAATCGTTTTGTCCAGTTCGTAAATCTCGGAACGATATTTATCTTCAAATGGAATGATATTAGGTGAAGCAGAGCAATCGATCCATTGTTCTTCTTTTTGGAGAAAAATATAGTCTGTTAACTCTCTGAATCCTGCTTTTAAATAAACAGGCTTTCCCAAATCGGTCGCGATCAGTGAACATGTTTCAATCGATTTGCCTTTGGTTTTTTCCAACAGTCCGGTTACTATACCCAAGCCGATACCTTTATTTCTGAAATTTGTATCTACAATTATATGAGCCAGCCAGCCTGAGTTTTCAAAAACAATCAATGTTCCAATGCCGGCAATTTTAGAGTCAACAATCGCTTTTACCGGATAGCAGAAGTTCGATGAAATGTAAAATTCAAAGTCAGGAATTATGTCGGTCCAGCCTTGTGGTTGGAGATTTTTAATTTCGCCTAAATCGGCAAATGTCAAAGATTCTAACGTCATTCTTATATTTTATGCAAGGATTTTATGTAATGAATTTTTATTGCCGTAAGAATATTTTTATCTGTATATTCTGTATTTTTTTATCCTTGGAATTTTTTTTGTTTTTGCTTGCTACAGTGTATTCATCACTCCCAACACTCTAGGCATTGTCTAGCGAGTCGGTTAAAGACTTCCAATCTGATAGTATTGCTTGCGCCGATTCGCTAAACAAATCCAACTGTCTAGGATTTGTGTGCTCGTTTCGCTAGTCGATTATTATTGGGTTGGAATGCTCGCGTCGGTTCGGTTAAAGACTTCCAACTTGCTAGGCTTACTCGCGCCGTTTCGCTAAACAAAACCTAGATTCAAGTTTCGTTATTTCTACACATTAAAATCCTTTGGTTTTGCTGGCGTAAGAAATTTTTTTCATGGATGTGAACTATCAGCTTTTATTTATGTGATATAAATCGCGTGGAAATATGAGCAATTTGTACTTTTAAATATGTGGTAAGGATTGAAAATAATAATTTATTTCCATATCCAATTGTCTTCAAGTGTATATTTGATGTTTAGATAAGCCGCAAGTTCTCTCAATACTTTTGTAAGTTTATTTATATCATTTATTTTGTTCTTAGGAAGAATAATTGATTGTCCTCCTTTTAATCGTATAAAAATATTTGTACATATTTCAACAATTTCTTCTATCTCTTTAGTTAGTATTTTACTTTCGCTCCCAGCGTCATATGCAAGAATAAAATCGTTGTAAAACTCTAAACTCAATTTTTCTTCAAATCTTGCTTTATAATTCTCTTTTATGAATTTTTTGTAATGATTTATATAATGCCTTTTATCCCATTTAGGATAAAATAAAAACCATACTATTCCAATTATGCATATAATTGTAGCTACTATTATTTTATTTTGAATAAAAATTAGAAATGCAAAAACAAAATATAATAATGGTATGATTATTCTATTTCTCGTTCTTCTTTTTCTTATTGTATTTGATTTCGATGCAACATATAATTGATGCATTAAAAAATCGTCTTCGTTAAGACTAAATTCGATTTTCATATTCTCTACTAATTTTATTTATAAGTCATTTTTGCAAACATACAAAATTATCTACATTTAACAACGCAAACAAATAAAAAAGGACCGACCATTTAAGGTCAGTCCTTTTTAGAAATATTCAATTACTATCTGTCGATTAGAATTGTTGATCGGCCATACGTTTGTAGCCTGCATAGCGCCATTTAGCGTTATCTTCGGCTGCAACGAACAATTCTTTTGCTTCTGCTGGGAATTGTTTCATCAACGAAGTGTAACGTACTTCACCTTGTAGGAAGTCTTGGAATTTATCCCATTGTGGCTCTTTCGAGTCGAGTGTCATTGGGTTCTTTCCTTCTGCTTCCAACATTGGGTTGTAACGATACAAGTGCCAGTATCCGCATTCAACCGCTCTTGCTTGTTCGTTTTGAGCTTTACCCATACCGAGACGCAAACCGTGGCTGATACATGGAGAATAAGCGATAACGATTGATGGTCCATCGTAAGCTTCTGCTTCGCGGATCGCTTTCAATGTTTGGGCCTGATTAGCACCCATTGCTACCT
>JBBIID010000014.1:5784-15996 GCA_037446675.1 Paludibacter sp. | reverse complement strand
GCAGGTAAAAAGCTTAACAATGCAAACAAAACCGGCATTTGCAATAAAGTAGGCAAACAGCCACTCATCGGACTAACCCCAACTTTGCTGTAAAGATCCATGGTCGCTTTCTGGCGTTCAGCCATCTTGTCGGCAGGGATACGTGCATTTATTTCATCAATCTCTGGTTTCAAAACGCGCATTTTTGCACTTGACATATACGATTTGTAGGTAAGAGGGAACAATACAAGTTTAATAACAAGAGTCATTAAAAGTATAATGATACCAAAATTACCAATAAAGCGATTAAATAAATTAAACATTGGGATAATGGCAAATTGGTTTACCCAACCAAAAATACCCCAGCCCAGTGGAATAAGTTGGTTTAAACGTAATTTGGCATCCGAGTCAACACCTTTATCGTACGCTGAAAGTGTTTTGTAATGATTTGGTCCAAGATACATGCGGAATCCTGTAACCTCTTTTCCTGTCGGGTCGTAGGCAACAGTCATATTTGCACTGTACGATTTCAGGAATCCTGTTTCTTCTTTCTCAAGTTTGCTGCTTAATGTTGTCGAATTTACACCATCGTTAGCGATAAGAACGCTGCTGAAAAACTGATCTTTGAAAGCAATCCATTTTACTTTGTTGGTCAATTTCTTTTCATCATCTTTGCTTTCGCTGAGTTTTTCTACGTCGTCGGCAACATATTTGTATTCTACGGCAGAATAGCGTTCTTCAAACTTACGCCCTTTTTCCTGCTGGCGAACTTTAGAAGCCCATTGCATTTCCAAAAAGTTTGTTCCCAAAGGCATCACTTTGTTCATGCCGTTCGATTTGATATCGAAGCTGAGCATATAGTCGTTAGCCGGAAGAGTATAAACAAAATCCATGTAACTGTCACCAGTAGTTTTCAAACGCAATGTTAAGCTTTTATTTCCTTTTGCGTCGGTTGTTGTTTGTGCTACCGGTTCGAAATATAAGTCAGAAGTATTTATTACACGATTGTTGTTGGTTACAAGCGTAAAGCCCATGGCACTTTCTGCGGCATCGAAAAGCATTAATGGGAGCGAATCGTGAGTTTTATAATCTTTCAATTCTGCACTATAAATTCTTCCTCCTTTACTTGAGAAACGAAGCTTTACTAATTCGTTTTCCAAAGTGTAGAGCTTTTCTTCACCCTGAGCTGCAACGCTAAAACTTCCGAAAGCATCTGCAACTTTTGCAGATAGATTGGTGGTGTCGCTTGCACTTACAGAATCGGTCATTGTTGCTGCTTGTGCACTTTTCATGGCTACTTCCGACTCCAGTTTTGCTTGTTCTACCAATGCAATAGAATCGTTATAACGTTGTTGTTTTGCAAGTTCTTCTTCGCTCGGCTTGTTCAATTGTGCAAAACCAATAATGATTAGTGCAATAATTACAAATCCAATAATCGTATTTTTATCCATCTTTTAAAACTTTTACCCCTCACTGCTTAAAGGGGAATTTTTTTGAAAATTCAAATTATTTTTCGATTGCTGCTTTTATGAAATTAATAAACAACGGATGTGGATTCACAACCGTACTACTATATTCCGGATGGAATTGAACGCCAATATACCACTTGTGCGATTTGAGTTCAATAATTTCAACAAGGTTCGATTCTTCGTTCAATCCGGTACACATCATGCCGGCATCTTCAAAACGTTGTTTAAATTCGTTGTTGAATTCGTAACGATGACGATGACGTTCGCTGATGTTTTCTTTTTTATAAATATCGTAAACTTTGCTTCCTTTTTTTAGTTTGCATTTGTAAGCGCCAAGACGCATACTACCTCCTAAATCAAGAATGTTTTTTTGTTCGTCCATAATATCGACAACATTGTTGCTGGTATTCGGATCTATTTCGGTACTGTTAGCATCCGAAAGTCCGAGTACGTTGCGGGCAAATTCGATAGTCATCGTTTGCATTCCCATGCAAATTCCAAGACAAGGAATATTCTTTTCGCGAGCGAATTTCAATGCTGTGAATTTTCCTTCCATTCCGCGTTGTCCGAATCCCGGAGCAACAATGATTCCATCGAGTTTGCACAGTTTTTTCTCAACATTGTCTTCGCTTAACTTGTCTGAAAGAATTAAGTCAAGCTTCAGCTTTTTATTGTTGTAGGCACTGGCGTGAATCAACGATTCGATAATTGATTTGTAAGCATCTGGCAATTGTACATATTTTCCAACGATTCCTATGCGAACTTCTTCTTTTGCACCTTCCAGTTTTTCAACAAATTCGATCCATTTGCCCATGTCGGCATTAGGAGTTTTTGCCAAATCGAAGCCCATTTTTGTGAGCACTACTTCATCCAGTTTTTCGTGTTGCATGTTCATTGGAACACGATAAATAGTTGGAACATCGATAGATTGCATTACAGCACTTGGCTCAACATTACAGAAAAGTGCAACTTTTTTGCGCATTTCCATCGAAATCTCATGCTCGGTACGCAAAATCAAAACATCTGCCTGAACTCCTTGTTCCTGTAACGCTTTTACAGAATGCTGAGTTGGTTTTGTTTTAAGTTCTTTAGCCGCAGCCAGATATGGAACATAGGTTAAGTGGACGATAAGGCAATTTCTTCCTAATTCCCAGCGAAGCTGACGTACACTTTCGATATAAGGTAGCGATTCAATATCGCCGACAGTTCCTCCAATTTCAGTGATAACAAAGTCAAATTCTCCTTTGCTTCCGAGAAGTTTTATATTTCGTTTGATTTCGTCGGTAATATGTGGAATAATCTGGACGGTTTTTCCTAGATAATCGCCGCGACGCTCTTTGTTGATTACGTTTTGGTAAATGCGGCCGGTAGTAATGTTGTTGGCACGATGAGTTGGTGCATTCAAAAAACGTTCGTAATGTCCAAGATCCAAATCGGCTTCGTGTCCATCAACAGTTACATAGCATTCTCCATGTTCATAAGGGTTCAGGGTGCCCGGATCTACGTTGATATAAGGGTCTAATTTTTGGTTGGTTACCTTAAAACCACGGGCTTGCAATAATTTTCCAAGCGAGGCAGCAATGATTCCTTTTCCAAGAGAAGAGGTAACACCGCCCGTTACGAAAATGTACTTTGTTTCTTTCACTTTATTTTTTCCTTAAAATTACTTTTTCTTTTTGGTATTTTTAAGTCCGCAAATTTCGGAAAAAAAACTGAGAAACGAAAGAGAAAGTTATTAATTATGAGTAAGGAAAAGTGAATTGTTCGGTTGAAACGTAAGCTCGTTCGCCTTGTTTTCAGGATTGTAAGCTCTATGGATTTATTTTATAAATATTCATTCTTGAAAAATAATTTTGTAAGGCGGACTAATTTTTAAGTTTTTGTAGGAGAATAATTTTCTTTGAAATGATGTTCGTATCTTTGTGTCCGTAAAAAAGTATTAAAATCAATCTTTCAAAAAATCGGTATGAACGAATTGCAAACTCTTTTCGAACGGCACACTCAAGAGAAAATGTTGAATAAAGAAGAACTTTCGGCCTCGGGCTCAAATCGGAAATATTTCCGTCTGGAGAGTAAAAACCATTCGATAATTGGAGTAGAAGGTCCGTCAGTTGAAGAGAATATTGCTTTTATTGAAATGGCGAAACATTTTGGAAAACAGGGTTTACCTGTACCGACGTTTTTTGCAAAAACGGATGATGGTAGATTTTATATTCAGGAAGATTTGGGAAATGTTTTGCTTTTCGATTATATTGCCGAAGGCAGAAAAACGGGAGTTTTTCATGAAGATGAGAAGGAAATGCTCCGGAAGACAATGAAAAAACTTCCGTTTATTCAGGTGTTGGGTGCAAAGGATTTCGACTTTTCGGTTTGTTATCCGCAACCGGAGTTTAACGAGCGTTCCATTTTATGGGATCTGAATTATTTCAAATACTGTTTCCTGAAATCAACCGGACTGGATTTTCAGGAAAACAGATTGGAAGATGACTTTTCGAAGTTGGCAAATATTCTGCTTCGTTCTAAAACCAATACGTTTATGTATCGCGATTTTCAAAGCCGCAATGTGATGGTGAAGGATGGCGAACCATATTTTATTGATTTTCAGGGAGGACGAAAAGGTCCGCTGTATTATGATGTAGCTTCGTTTTTGTGGCAGGCAAAAGCGCAATACAATGCGGAGTTGCGCGAGGAGTTGCTTCGAACTTATCTGGATTCGTTAAAAACGTTGATGAAAATAGATGAAGATGATTTCCGTGAACAACTGAAACATTTTGTGCTTTTCCGTACATTGCAGGTATTGGGAGCTTATGGCTTCCGTGGATATTTTGAGAAAAAGCCTCACTTTTTGCAGAGTATTCCGTTTGCCATCGAAAATTTACGCTCAATTCTGATAAATGACTCATCCGAATATCCCTATCTTTTGGAAATTTTGAGGCAAATGACTGAACTGAAACAGTTTCGCGAAGTTTCGGTGCGAAAACCGTTGATCGTGAAAATCTATAGTTTTTCGTATAAAAAAGGTATTCCGCAGGACGACTCGGGCAACGGAGGTGGTTTTGTTTTCGATTGTCGTGCGGTAAATAATCCCGGGAAATACGAACGATATACTTCGTCTACCGGGTTGGATGAGTCAGTTAAGCAGTTTTTGGAAGAAGATGGAGAAATTCTACATTTCCTCGATCATGCTTTCGAACTGGTGGATGCTTCGGTTAAACGTTACAAAGATAGGGGCTTTACAAATTTGATGATAAGTTTTGGTTGCACAGGTGGACAGCATCGTTCGGTTTATTCAGCGCAAAAAACGGCCGAGCATATCAGCGCAAAATTTGGCGTGGAGGTTCATCTTATTCACCGGGAGCAAAATATAGAAACGATATTTACTTCGCGTTAATTGCTGAAGCGTTATTTGTGGTTATTTTACTTCGAAGTTATTTATAGTTACATTTTGTCTAATTTTAATCATTAGCAGCATGAAATTTGAAGATTTGGAAGTATATAAATTATCAATGGATTTATCGGATAAAATTTGGGATTTGATCGATAAATGGGATTATTTTTCGAAAGATACAGTTGGAAAGCAATGGATTCGGGCAATTGATTCAGTCTCTGCAAATATTAGTGAAGGGTTTGGACGAAATACTTTTAAAGATCAACGGAACTTTTATTACTTTTCAAGGGGCTCGTTTTGTGAAAGTAAAACTTGGTTGGAAAAAGCCAGAAGACGTGATCTGGTTGATGAGGATAGATATAAACAGCTGTTAGATGATTTTAATCTGTTGGGAATTAAATTAAACAATTTCATTAATTCCGTTACAAAATTGATGAACACTACAACTAAATAACTACTAAGCTACAAATAACGGTGAAACCGAATAACGCCCGGAGGGCAACTAACACGAAGTAAGTAATGAAAGCAATGATTTTTGCAGCCGGTTTGGGCACGCGCCTTAAACCGCTCACCGACTCTCTTCCCAAAGCACTTGTCCCAATAGCAGGGAAGACGCTTTTAGAGCATGTGATTCTGAAATTGAAATCGGCCGGATTCGATGAAATTATTGTTAATGTTCATCATTTCCCTGATTTAATTATCGATTTTTTACAGGCGAATAATAACTTTGATATTCGTATAGAAGTGTCGGATGAGCGTGATTTCTTGCTTGACACTGGTGGTGGCGTAAAAAAAGCTTCATGGTTTTTTGATGATGGCAAGCCGTTTTTGATTCATAATGTAGATATTTTGTCGAATGTGGATTTGAATGCTTTGTATCATCAACATTTGCGTACGAATTCGTTGGCAACTTTGGTGGTGAGCAAGCGGGATACGTTTCGGTATTTGTTGTTCAATGATGATTTGCAGCTAAAAGGCTGGATCAATGAAAAAACAGGAGAAACAAAACCAACAGATTTGAAAAGGCCAGAATTATTCGATAAACTTGCATTTTCCGGAATCCAGATAATGTCGCCCGGGATTTTTGAGCTAATGAAAGATTTGGAAGGAAAATTTCCGATAATGGATTTTTATTTATCCAATATGAAAAAAAATACAATCTCAGGTTTTGTACCCGTAGATTATAAAATGTTGGATGTAGGAAAATTGGACGTTTTGGATGATGCAGAGAAGTTTGTAAATCAAGGAATAATCATTTGAATGGCATTCGGAATAACGCTGATTTTGTAGGGAGATGCTCCATTGACGATAATTCCGTCAGCTTCCATTAATGCATTTTTATCACAATTGATCGTCATTTCTTGCGTTCGAAACGATTCTATGATTGGATGTTCCAACAATTTTCCATTAAACAATCGTCCTAAAGCGTTAATAATATCGAGAAAAGTCGGTTTTTTCGCCATCATGCTATCTAAAAGTCCGTCGTAAGGCAATGCATTCGGATTTTGTTTCATTCCACCACCACTATAACAACCATTTGCGACGTTCATTGTAAACATTCGATCGCTGATCGTTTTTTCTTTTGCTGTTATTTTTACTTTGTGAGGGCGATAAGAAAAAACAGCAGTAAGCAAAGCGATTGTGTAAAGAAACGAGTGACTTCCCACATATTTCTTCATTCGGTGAGTGATATTTACCACTGCTGCATCCAACCCAAACCCGACTGAATTGATAAAAAAATGCGATTGTTTTTCACCTTCCAACTTGAAATCGACTTTTCCAATATCTATTGGCCTGCTTTTCCCAGTCAAAAAAACGTCAATTGAATGATTATAATCACGGGTCAGACCCCAAAACCGTCCCCAATCGTTTCCTGTTCCTCTCGGGATAAGCGCAATTTTTAGCAAGTTTGTATCTTCAATATTTGAACTGAAAATGCCGTTGATTACTTCGCTGATTGTACCATCACCGCCCACAATCATAAAATTTTTAAAACCTTTTTCGGCTTGTAATTTTGCTATTTTCGTGGCGTGTCCTGCAAATTGAGTAACGCGATATTCGAATTGAATACCAGCATGTTTCAATTTTTGAAAAAGATATTTTCGTTGTTGGCGAAATTTTCGTTTTCCTGATTTAGGATTGATGATGATAGCCCAACTTTCAGGCGCAATTTCCATTTTATTCAGATGTAAGGTTGTTTTTTGAGTTGCTTAACTCTTGGTAAGATACAAATCCATTAGTGTCAAGGCAGCCATTGCTTCCACAATAGGCACTGCACGTGGTAAAACGCATGGATCGTGACGACCTTTTGCCTCGAGTTCAACCTCGTTGGTGTGAATGTCGAGTGTTTCCTGTTTTTTCGAAATAGTAGCTACCGGTTTGAATAAAACTCGAAAATAAATATCCTGTCCGTTACTTATTCCACCTTGAATTCCACCTGAATTATTTGTTTTTGTTGTTACTTTGTCGCCTTCTTTTACGAAAGAATCGTTCATTTGAGAGCCTCTTAAGCTCACACCCTGAAATCCGCGTCCATAATCAAATCCGTGTGTGGCGTTAATGCTTAACATTGATTGTGCCAAACGGGATTGCAATTTGTCGAAAATAGGTTCGCCCCAACCAATAGGAACTCCTTTGATAACACAGGAAATAATTCCACCTATAGAGTCGCCATCAGCTTTCAATTCTTTTATGTATTTGGTCATTTTCTCAGCAGTTTCAGTGTCCGGACAACGAACTTTGTTGCTCTCGATCAACGACAAGTCAAGTGATTCGTATGATTTGGTTATGCCAATATGTCCAACCTGAGATGTGTAAGCTGTAATCTGAACTCCCAATTCAGTCAATGCCAGTTTTGCAATAGCTCCTGCAACTACTCTGGCGGCTGTTTCGCGAGCCGAACTTCTTCCACCACCGCGATGGTCGCGAATTCCATACTTCTGTTGATAAGTGTAATCGGCATGCGATGGACGGTAAACATCTTTCAAATGGTCGTAATCAGCACTGTGTTGATTCTCATTCCATATCACAAATGCAATCGGTGTTCCGGTAGTTTTTCCTTCGAAAATTCCGGATAGAAATTCAACTTTGTCGCCTTCCTTTCTGGGCGTTGAAATGTCCGATTGTCCGGGACGACGACGGTTCAATTCATTCTGTATGAAATCTTCGTCTATTTTAATTCCCGAAGGGCAACCATCTACTATTCCGCCGATTCCTTTTCCGTGCGATTCTCCAAATGATGTGAATGTGAATAATTTGCCGATTGTATTTGACATGTGACTATGTATTGAGGATAATTATTTTCTGAAAAATTGAAGCACAAAGTTATTGAAAAATATTGTTAAGAGAAAATCAATTCTAAAAATAACAATCTGTGCAGTTGATGCGAGAATGGATACTAAATGCTTTTAAACATTTAATATCCATTCGATATGTTTAGCTGTACTTTGCGTTGCTTTTAGTTGCAACCTCCACAACCACAGCTGCTTGCTCCGTCTTCGTGGTCGCCGCAACCGCATCCGCCGTCGCCACATCCGGCACAACCGCCTTGTAAAGATGCCAATTCTTTTTCGGTAGCTTCACGCACTTCCAAAACTTTACCTTTAAAGTGAAGATTTTCACCGGCAAGTGGATGATTTAAATCTACTTTTACGTGTGTGTCGTTTACCGATACGATTTGAGCATTGATTCTATGTCCTTCGTTATCCATTAACGGAACAACATTTCCTTCGAAAACCATTTCTTCGTCGAGTTTACCGTTAACTTCAAAAATCGAACGTTCAAGATCCAATACGTTTTCATCTTCATATTCTCCATAGGCATCTACATTGTTGATTGTGAAATCGAATGATGAGCCTGCTTCCAATCCAAATAAATTTTCTTCGAATTTAGGGAGCATCATTCCCACACCGTAAATAAAACTTAGCGGTTGTTGGGCAGTTGCTTTTTCCATTAATTCTAATTCGCCATCTTTCTCTCCGTCTACAAATAATTCGTATTCGGCTGATACTGACTTGTTTGCTGTAATTTTCATTTTTGTTCTATGTTTATTATGTAAATGATTTTTTATGCCTGAATAATACCTGGTTTAGTCATTTTTATAATAACTCAATACCAGGTAATATTGTTCGCTCCGTAATTGCTTTGTTTGTCATATTTCAAATCAGAAAGCATGCTGGAATTTACTCCAATATGGAAATTGTACGACTTGTATGGCCCGAAAGGAACAATACTTGCCGACATATTCCAGCAGTGCAAGCTTCGACTCACATTCACATTTGTGTAGGTAAATTCTTTCGCTTTGAAATCGTATGACGTGCTGGCATTAATTTTCCAGTTGTTGGTTAAATCAATTCCTCCCGAAAAATTTAAATTATGGGTGAAATCCATTTTATACTCCATTCTTGTTTTGTCGAACTCGTTAGTGTTTCCATAACGTACAGAGTAATTAATACTAATCCTCCACGGAATTGAAAATTTTTCATAGCCGTCTGCGTTAATTTCTTTTTTCTCTGTTTTTGCGTGATCGGTTAGATTACTCATTTCGGTTTCAGAATTCATTCCTTCTCCCGATTCTGGAGTGTTTTCAGTTGCTTCTTTCGTGTCTTTCTTTTTATCTTTTTTATTGAAAAGTTTATTGAATGTTTCGTTGCTTAAAGTGTAGCTGTACGATGTACTGGTTCCTAAAAAACGAGGAAATCCTCCGTTATTCCATCTGAGTTTATTTATTCTCACCGGATTTCCGCTACTGTTCAATCCGTACATGTAAGGGTCGAATGCTCCACTTAAGCTAAGTGAATAGCTTTTCCCAACTTTAATGCGCAAGTTTGTACTAAAGGTCGACCATTGCATCGAGTCAGCAGCCATGTTGTATCCTCCACTTACCGAAAAGTTATCAATCAGGCTAACCTTTTTATATTTTTCTGTTCCTGTGGTGTCGTTGTCATTCCGCATTTTCATTTCCAGATTATTTCCAATCGAGAAATTCAAACTTCCTGATTTTCCGGTTCCGGGTGTGCCATACAAGCTCCCTTCGTAATGAGAATAATTCACCACCTCATCATGGTAAACTCCGGGGTTAGCTTTGTCGAGCACCGATTTTACATAAGAATCGTAATATCCCCACATAGGATCTCCAAAATCGGGCATGTAGCTAAATCCTATCGATGGAGTTACCACATGGCGGATGCGATCAATCTTATCTCCGAAAATAGCTCGAATTGGCATATACATCCCGTAAAGTTTTGTCGATGCCGAAACTCCCATGTTGAAATCATAAACTCGATTGAAGCCGTTAATGGTATCGGTAATTACTTTTTGAGTAGGAGTATCCCAATGACGATCGATCGATTTCAAATACCATCTTTCAGTGTAATT
>JBBIID010000014.1:0-5774 GCA_037446675.1 Paludibacter sp. | reverse complement strand
GATGGAGATACGTTGATGTATTTGAGAATATTAAAGGTAGCACTTACAGGAACACTGTGCTTCATTCCGTTTTTCCAATCTCTTGTAAACGAAGATTTAAGCAATAGATTCTCTTTTGTGTCAATGCTGTTTGCTAATGTTCCCGAATATGACATGGAAATTTTTTCGTACCAACGCTCATTGCCAACCGGATTTTTCCTTTTGAAAGGGTAAATTCGGCTCATCGAAATACTAATATTCGGAAGCGTTAAACTGATTGTTGAATCTTTGGTTCGTTGGTTTATCAGCATACTACCTGAGATATTAAACGGGCTTTCGGGGAATCGTTTCGAGAACGAAACGCTGGATCCTTTTGTGTTTTCCGAATTGAGTTCTGGTCGGTAATAACTGTTAATGTTGCTTCTGTTATATCCGCTGGTCGAAAAATTTACGCTCGAAGAAAACGTGAAATTGGGATTCGCTTTGGCATCCTGCGAGTGCGACCAGCGAACACTTAAGTTATTTGCTTTCGAATAATCCGGTAAATCTTTTTCTCCGGTTATATCTTCGCGATAGCTCACGCTGAAATTGCCCCTGAATTTATATTTTTTTATGTAATTCGAATTTGCAGTAAGCGCCCAAGTTCCGTTTGTGTATATTTCACCGTTTAGCTCTAAATCGGCATAGTCGCTTATGGCAAAATAATATCCACCATTTCTTAGCCCGAAACCGCGTGTAAGTTCATCTTCGAAAGTTGGCATTATAATTCCGGATGAATACTTGTCGGTGAATGGGAAAAATCCGAACGGAACTGCAATTGGTAGCGGAACATCTTCAACAACAAGATATGCCGGGCCGGAAACGACATAACTTCCCGGTTTTACTTTCCCTTTTGTTAATCTGAGATAAAAATCGGGATGTTCGTGATTGTCGCAGGTGGTATATTTTCCGTCGGCAATACAAAGCACATCCTCGTCGGTTTTCTTTGTTTTATCACTAATGATATAACCTTCGCCTTGCTGGGTAACAGCCTGACGAATAAACCCTTTTCGTGTTTTTAGATTGTAGTTCAGCTCTTTGGATGAATACTCGGATGCTCCTTCGCTGAAAACCGGCTCTCCGATTTTGGTTCCAACACTGTCAGTAGTCCCTTTTGCGTATACAAGGCTGCTGTCCATTTTAACGCGGATATAATCGGCTTTTAGAGTGATTTGTTTGTATTTTACATCACCGGTGCCGTGCAAAAATCCAGTACCATTGCCCCAAAATACAATAGAGTCCTGAGCACTGTAATTAATTTCAGCATCTATCTGGTTCGATTTTTGTACTTTCTCTTTTGTTAAACTCAAACTATCGACAGTTGTACTCTTCAAAGTGTCGGCTGCAATCGTAGTTAAGCTGTCGGTAGCGACTGCTTGTTGCTCTACATTTGTGGTGAGTTTGTCTTGTCCGAATCCCGGAATAACTAAAACTAACCACAAAATCAGGAGCATAATTTTTCCTGATTTGCTGAAATATAATAGGTTAGATGTTCGCATCCGGTCGATTTCTGGATTTCATATTTAGGTCGCAAATTTAGTGAAAAAATGCGTGTCTCATTTATATATATATCTTTTTTATGAATAATTTGAAAATTATCTGTGCTTTTGTGCTTATGAAACAGCATAAAAAGATTACTTTTGCAGCAAAATACGACATGAAAACCTTTTCAGTTTGTGGCAATAATATGAAATTTATCAAAAAGTATTTTCTTGTATGTCAATGTAGTATCATTTTACTGGCGATGCTGGTTTCAGCACCGGTATCTTCTCAGGAGTCCAGATTTACTGTTGTGCTGGATGCCGGACATGGCGGACATGATCCGGGAGCCATGGGCTCTATTTCGAAAGAGAAAGATATAAATCTGGGCGTTGTCCTGAGTTTGGGTGAAATGATAGAAAAAAGTTTTGATGATGTTAAAGTTGTTTACACCCGAAAAACCGATAAATACCTCACTTTACAGGAAAGAGCTGATGTTGTAAATGATAATCACGCCAACCTTTTCATCTGTATTCATACCAATTCTGCGCAAAGTCCATCCGCCTACGGAGCTGAAACCTTCACATTAGGATTGGCCAAAACGAAGGCAAATCTGGATGTGGCCATGCGCGAGAACTCGGTAATTTTGCTTGAAGACGATTATAAGTCAAAGTACAAAGGTTTTGATCCTAACTCGGTAGATTCATACATTATGTTCGAATTTATGCAGGATAGTTACCTTGATAAAAGTATCGAATTTTCGTCATCAGTACAAAAGCAGTTTGTGAGCCATTGTCGCCGACTCGATCGTGGTGTTCGTCAGGCAGGTTTTTGGGTGTTGCACCGCTCGGCATGTCCCAGTGTGTTGGTGGAACTTGGGTTTATTTCCAATCCGGCCGAAGAACGCTATCTTTCGTCAGGAGTAGGTCAAAAAGAAATGGCGGGTGCAATTTTTAATTCATTTGTCGATTTTAAACGAAATCATGATAAGAAATCAGGATTGAAACCAAGTGCTGTCGCAAAAAAAGAACCGGTTAAAGCCCCAGTTGTAGAAGAACCAAAAATATCGGATAGTATCATTCCCAAACAAGAACCTGAAAAAACTAAGCCCTCGGATAGTAAAAAATTGCCTGAAACGA
The DNA here is from genome assembly GCA_037446675.1 of Paludibacter sp. Taxonomy (GTDB): domain Bacteria; phylum Bacteroidota; class Bacteroidia; order Bacteroidales; family Paludibacteraceae; genus Paludibacter. The sequence continues at coordinate 3,138 of JBBIID010000014.1, read as the reverse complement.
CAAAAACAGAAGTTGCTAAAACGAATAATGTTGATGTTATTGAAAAATCGCTTCAGAGACCAATTTTCAAAGTGCAATTATTTGCAACGGGAAAAGTGCTAAAGCCAAATTCAAGTGAATTTAAAGGTATAAAAGATACTGAGTATTTTACTGAGGGGGCATATAATAAATACACAGTTGGTGCAGAAACTGATTATAAAAAAATAGAGCAAATAAGAGCCGAAGTGCTGAGTAAATTTCCTCAAGCCTTCATTATTGCTTTTGTTGGAGATAAAAAGATTTCGGCAAAAGAAGCGCTTGAACTAATAAAATAGAATAATTTCAATTGATAAATTCAATTGTTTTAAATATACAGAAAACTAAAAAGAATGAAAAAGAAATTTTTTACAAGGGAAGTAAAAGTAGGGTTAATGGCGGTTGTCGCAATATTTGTATTGTATTTTGGTTTGAATTTTTTGAAAGGAATCGATATATTTTCTTCGGTAAGTAATTATTATGCTTCATATGAAAATATCGGAGGGCTGGTTCCTTCGTCGCCGGTTTATGTGAAAGGTTTTAAAGTAGGGCAGGTAGAAGAGGTGAAATATGATTTTACGAAAAAAGAATCGTTTGTTGTAAGAATCTCTGTTTCGAAGGATATTAAAGTGCCTAAAGGTGCAAAAGTTGAATTGTTCGACGATGGTTTGATGGGCGGAAAAGCAATTCAATTGGTTTATGATCCGATTGTACTTACACAGGAAATGTATCAGGCGGGTGATACGATCGAATCTCAGGTTGGCACAGGATTAATGGGGCAACTCGCGGGCGATTTGATGCCGAAAATAGAAAGCATTTCCACTCAAACCGATTCGCTTATTCGTTCACTTCGTACGTTGGTCGACAGTAAAGAGCTTAACAATAGTCTTTCTTCGATCGAAAAAACGACTTCGGATTTGGCAGTTAGTTCGTCTCAGTTGAAAAAGCTGATGAAAACAGATGTTCCGAAAATTATGAGCGATGTAAACGGGCTTACTTCCGACTTTAAACAAATAAGTGGAAACCTGAAAACGATTGATTTTGCGGCCACTTTTGCAAGCATAGATCATACAATTGCGAACCTTAATTTGGCAACAGATAGGATCAATAATTCGGAAGGAACTCTTGGTTTGCTGTTGAATGATAAAAATCTGTATATCAATCTTTCAAATACAGCTTCGAGTGCTGATAAACTGTTAATTGACCTGCAAAAAAATCCGAAGAGATATGTTCATTTTTCGCTCTTTGGGAAGAAGTCTGAGTAGTAAATTATTTATATAGATTCTAAATTACGATTTGTATAAAAAATAAAATAATTTAGAATTGTTCACAGCCGAAACCTTTTATTAACAAGAGTTTCGGCTTCTTTGTCCACTTGATTGTTTCATTTTGGTTTCAAATCGTTAAAGTCTTTAATATCAGGAGTATTTCAAAAATGTTACAACTAACTTTCAGATTATCAGCGACTATGTCTAAAGTTCTGATATTAAAACGAATGCCAAAGTTGTTACAAATCTAAAAATTCTACCGTTTTTTTATTTGAAAAAAGTTTTAGAATTTTGTAGAACTGAAAGTCGCCACTATACGGAAGATTTTTAGTTACCTAAATTTTTAGTGTTTAGTTTAATCTTAGTAGTTAATTTATTTATTTACAAATCCGACATGTTGAAAAATCACGAACAATTGTGGAGTCGATGCTTGAACGTAATTAAGGATAACATTAGCGAGGCTTCATATAATACCTGGTTTGCACCTATTGTTTCTTTGAAATATGAGAATAACGTATTTGTTCTTCAAGTTCCCAGCCAGTTTTTCGTTGAATACATAGAGGAAAAATATATAGATTTACTACGCATGACTCTTTACCGCGAAGTTGGAGTTGGTACACGACTTGAATATCGTGTATTAATTGATAAAACGAGTGGCAAAGGAACTCAAATACCAAGTACAAGCGAGCAGCCAAAACCAAAGGCTACGAATGTAAATTCGGGTTACGTAAATCCATATCACAAACCTCAATTGCCGGAGTTAGATCCTCAATTGAATCCTGCGTACAATTTCAATAATTTAATCGAAGGAAATAGCAATAAATTGGCTCGTACGGCAGGGATAAGTATCGGAAACGAACCCGGGAAAAATATTTTCAATCCATTGTTTGTGTACGGTCAATCGGGTGTTGGTAAAACTCACCTTGCCAATGCAATTGGAGTAATGACCAAACAATTGCATCCTGAAAAACGAGTGCTTTACGTTTCTGCCAATACATTTCAAATTCAATATACCGACGCTGTAAGAAGCAATACCGTAAATGATTTTTTGAATTTTTATCAAACAATTGATGTGTTGATTGTTGATGATATTCAGGAATTTGCTGGAAAAACAGGAACACAAAATACTTTTTTCCATATCTTCAATCATTTGCATCAATCCGGTAAACAATTAATTCTGACTTCCGATCGTTCGCCGATTGTGATGGTTGGTTTGGAACAGCGATTGTTGACCCGTTTTAAATGGGGATTGTCAGCCGAAATTGAAAAACCTGATTTCGACTTACGTAAATCAATTCTTCAAAGCAAAATTTATCGGGATGGACTTGAAATTCCTGATGAAGTGGTTGACTTTATTGCTGAAAATGTGGTTGATAATGTAAGAGATTTGGAAGGTGTTTTAGTGTCGTTACTGGCTCATTCTACTCTTACCGATATGCCTATCGATGTTGCATTGGCCGAAAAGGTAATAAGCAGAATTGTTAGCATATCTCACAAGGTAAATACAGTAGAAAAAATTCGCGATGTTGTTTGTGAGTATTTTTCTTTGTCGGTGGATGCTATTTCTACTAAAAGCAGAAAACGTGAAGTTGTTCAGGCACGTCAAATTGCAATGTATCTTTCGAAACAGCTGACTAAAAGTTCATTAACAACGATTGGTAACACAATCGGTCAGAGAGATCATGCAACCGTATTGCACGCGTGTAAGATTGTAACTGATTTAATGGATTGCGACAAAACTTTCAGAACTAGCGTGAAGGAAATTGAAGAAAAACTGAAAAGATAAGAACTCAAATTGGGATGACTAGTCCTAAAAAACCGTTACAGGTTTATTCGGCAAAAATAGATAATTTAT
>JBBIID010000013.1:8344-16450 GCA_037446675.1 Paludibacter sp. | reverse complement strand
TCCCTGAGTTTGAACTTTTGAATTTTTCCACTTCCTGTTAGTGGGTATTCGGGAACAAAAAATACATAGCGTGGAATTTTATACCGGGCAATTTTGTCTTTGCAAAAATCGCGGACATCTTCGGGTTTAATATCGAAGTTTTCGTGTGGAATTATGAAAACTCCCACGTCTTCGCCATATTTAGGTGAAGCAACTGCCACTACCTGAGCGTCTTTAACGCCCGGCATATGATAAAGGAATTCTTCAATTTCCCGAGGTGAGATGTTTTCTCCTCCACGAATAATCATATCTTTTATTCGTCCCGTAATTCGGTAATTTCCATCGGGATCTTTCACGCCTAAATCGCCTGAGTGCAGGAATCCGTTTTTATCAATCACAGAGGCCGTGGCTTCCGGATTTTTGTAATATCCTTTCATTACATTGTATCCGCGGCAACACATTTCGCCCTGAACCCCATCCGGACAGATTTCTCCTGTTTCTGGATCGATAACGGCTACTTCGGTAAATTCGAAGTCGCTACCAACAGTTGTACAGCGAGTCTCGAAACAGTCTTCGAGGCGCGTTTGTGTCATTCCCGGAGAAGTTTCAGTCAAGCCGTACACACTGGTAATGGTCATAAACATTTTTTCGCTCACCTGACGCATTAGTTCTACCGGGCAAAGTGCTCCCGCCATAATTCCCGTGCGCAGTGAACTCATGTCGAACATGTTGAACATAGGGTGATTCAACTCGGCAATGAACATGGTTGGCACTCCATAAACGGCAGTACAACGTTCTTTATGAATTGAGGCTAACGTAATCAGCGGATCAAATTTTTCAACGATTACTTGTGTACTTCCGTGTGTAAGGCAATTCATAGCTGCCAGCACAACTCCAAAACAGTGAAACATTGGTACGCAAATGCAAAGTTTATCGGCTTGAGTGAATTTCATGTGTTCGCCGGTGAGGTAACCATTATTGGCAATGTTATGGTGCGAAAGCATAACGCCTTTAGGGAAACCTGTAGTTCCGGATGTGTATTGCATATTCACCACGTCGTGGCAGCTCACCGATTTTTTGATGGAAAGAAATTCCTCATCGTTCTGATTGCTTCCGAGAAGTAAAACTTCCGGGGTATTGTACATTCCACGATGTTTTTCTTGTCCAATATAAACTACGTTTCGCATTTCCGGGAAACGCTCGCTTTGCAGCCGTCCGCGTTGAGTGGTTTTGAGCTCGGGTAGGAGGGAATAAATCGTTTTTAAATAATCGTTTCCCGAAACGCCATCGGTCAGACAGATCGTATGCATATCTGAATTTTCAATTACAAAAGCGAGTTCATGCTCTTTGTAGTTGGTGTTAACCGTAACGGCTACAGCACCGATCTTGGCACAGGCATACAGAAAAGTCATCCAATCGGGAACGTTCTGCGCCCAAATTCCTACGTGAGCTCCTTTAGTTACTCCGATAGAAAGCAATCCTTTTGCCATATTGTCGACACGGGTGTTGAATTCCGACCATGTGAAACGCAGGTTTCGGTCGGAATAAACCATAAATTCGCTGTCGGGAGTCCTGGCTGCCCAATGTTCAAGCCAATCTCCTAAAGTATTATCAGATAGATTCATAATAAAATTAAGCTTGTTTATCAAAAAGGACTATAAACCACGGCGAGAATCTGGGCAGGTTCATCGGTAGACGTGCTCACCAAATGGTCGACAATTGAATCGTAATAGATGCTGTCGCCATGGTTCAGAAGGTAAGTTTCTTTTCCGTAATTTATTTTTACAGAACCTTGAAGAACGTATATAAATTCTTCGCCTTCGTGAGAAGAAAGAATCGGTTCGTGACTTCCGGCAGGTTTAATGTCGATAATAAATGGCTCCATGTGTCGTCCCGATTTGCTGGATGCTAAAGAGAAAAAATCGAGATGTGAGTTTGATGTTGAAAGTTGGCTCGAAAATGTAGCTGGCTCAGCTGTTTCTGTTTGTTTATGAACCACAGGCCCGAGTTCGCTACTGTCGTCAAGAAAAGTGCCGAGACGAACGCCCAATGCGCGTGCTATTTTCATTAAGGCAGACAACGATGGAATGGTGTCGCTATTGATTATTAACTCTATCTGGCCGGGAGTTAACCCGGAGCGTTCGGCTAACTCTGCCATCGAAATGTTTTTATCGGTGCAAAGAGTGTTTATTTTTTCGCCAACAATGCTTTTTTTCATATGTAAATAATTTGCTGTTATTTTTTAAGTTTTAGCGGCACAAAAATATAAATATTTTTCGCATAAAAAAAGGAATACGATTGAAAATTATAACATTTTCGACCGCATTCCTTTTAAACTTATATAAACTAATGTGTATTAGTTATGATTTCTTTGTTTTTTGGCGAACTTCTAACGGTTTGTAATTTGATGAGAGAAAAATGCGAGGCAAGTAGAGTGCATTACTGCTTTTTTTTGAAGAAAGTAACATCTTCATTTTCCACAGCGTCATTGTAAAGCTCTTTCTCGAACTGGGAAATGAAATCGGCTTTTTGTTTGTTTAATAGAATATTAGATATTCTATTTTTAGCCATCTCGTAAGGTTCAACCTGTCCTGTTCTTCTAAATGATTCGATTCTTAAAAAATAATGTTGAGCGCTATCTGATGCTTCAACAAAACTTCTGGATGAAACAAATCCTGCCGGATCTTCGACCTGAATAGGAATTTTTTTTAGAATTTCGGTAAAGGAAACCCATTTGTCGCCGAAATAATCGTAACTGATGGCATTTTGCAGACTGTATTTTTCGATACTTTCGAGTGATTTTGTATTTCCCGATTGTACCCAACCTCTTACGCTGCTCAGCTTTGGTGCTTTTTCGGGAACAATCAGCAGCAAGCCTTGAATTACATTTTCGGTTAGCAACAATTGATCGCTGTATTGATCGTAGAATGCTTTTATCTCGTCTTCGCTAGGTGCGGCCGGCAATCGCTGCACGATCATTTTTTGTTGATATTGGTGTATGGTTAGCGATTTCCGGTAATCCTCCACCATATCATCAATTTCCTTTTGATTGGTGACATTTCTCTTTGCATTTTCGTACATCAGCACATCTGTTACCCATTTTCGTATGTAACTGTCAGCGATTTCGGCACTATCTTTTGAGTTTACGTTGGGAGGGATCACTTTTTCAATATCGTCTTCGTAAAGAAACTTTCCTTCCACCTCTAAAATTGGTTCTCGTGTTGTTTCTGGCGTATTTTTTTTGCACGAAACAACAAACAACGATGCGAAAATTAGGATGATGGAAATATTTTTCATTTTTGTATAAATAAAAAACGCGGAAATAAATCTCCAAAAGAGAGTATTATTTCCGCGTAGAAAGTATAATTAGTTCTGTTTTACGGTCTTTAGCACATCTTTGTCTACCGTGACAGGATATTTTTGACGAAGTGCTTTAATCCATTCTTTCTCAAGGAATTCCTGATAATCAGCAGTAACCAATCCGCGAACATCAGTGTAACTTTCCGGAATTTTTTTCAACATTTTTCCAGTTACAAAAACGTAAGGATAATCAGTTCCGGGTGTATAAGCATCTTTTGTTTTGAATGCGTATTTGTCTACGGCTTTGTTGTCGCCTTGCACATACAATCCTTTTTCAACTTTTACATACTGAATGCTGTCGTTCAATCGAGTGCGGAGATATTTGTCAATCGAGTCGTTGTTCGATTTTGCAACAATTGCTTTTGCAGCTTTCAATGTTCCTTTGTCTTTGCAAGAAATGATATGTCCTTTAAAGTGAGGTTTTTCCCAAGTGTAATCGGTTTTGTGAGCACGGAAGAATTTGTCGAGACCTTCGGTATCTTTCGATGCTTTGTCCCAAACTTCACGGTTGCTTACTTCGAACAGAAGAATTCCATCGTGGTATTCCTGCATTAAAAAACGGAAATCATCATATTTCTTTTCCAACTGACTGTCTTCGTAGGCAAGCAATTTGCTGTCGACAAATGCGTTGAATTTTTCAGCTATTTTTTCAGCGGTCAATGTTTTTCCGGCAGTTTTTGAGGTTTTCAAATAATCGATAAACTCTTTTTGAGTATACTTTTTATCGGCAAAACTGAAAAGCGGATTTGCGAAAGCTTCGGCTTTTACAAAGAACAATGAGTCTGAAGTTACTTCGGCAGCCTCGGCAAGTTTTTCCAGGTCTTCCAGATTTTGTTTTGTTTGTTGGTATTTATATTCTGCTCTGAGTTTTGCCAAAAACGCTTTTTGTCCGAAGTTAGCTCGTTCGTCGCGTTTTACTTTACGTTCGATGTCGGCTTTTGTGTTTTCGAAAGAATCAACTCCTTTTTTGTCGAGCAATTTTATAATGTGCCATCCGTAAGGCGATTGAATTGGTTTCGAAATATCTCCAACATTTTTAAGAGCAAAGGCTGCGTTTTCGAAATCGGGAACCATGCGTCCAGTTCCAAACCAAGGCAGTTCGCCATTTTTGCTGGCAGATCCTTTATCCATTGAGTAGTTTTTTGCTAACGTTCCAAAATCGTCGCCTGCTAAAATTCTGTTGTAGATGGAATCTATTCTTACTTTTGCTTTTACGTTCGTTGCCGAATCGCCCTGTGAAGTGAACATCATAATGTGCGAAACCAAGATTTCACCTAAAGAAGCCCTACGGGCATGAACTTTAATAATATGATAACCAAACGCAGTACGAACCGGTTTAGAGATAGTTCCGACTGTGGTGTTGTAAGCCATTGTTTCGAACGGATATACCGTGCGGAAAGCAGAAATCCAACCTATGTGACCTCCGTTTTGTTCGGCCGATTGATCTTGCGATACATCCTTTGCCACTTTACCAAAATCTTCTTTTTGAACGCGTTTAGCGATAGCGTTAATTTCATTCCATGCTTTCAGAGTGTCTTCAGGAGTTGCATTTTGAGGAATACGAATAAGGATGTGACTTACATCAACATCTTCTTTCATTCTGTTGTATGCTTCCTGTAGTAACTGATCGTCCACTTTCTGATCGGTAAGATACGGTTTAGTAAGCTGCGAACGATATCCGGACAGTTCATTTACGAAAGAAGATGTAGTATCAATGCCCTGAGCCTCTGCCTCTTCAACTTTTAATTTGAAATTTACAAACAAGTCAACATATTCGTCGATAGTTTTTTTGTCGAGTGAGTTGTTTGAATTGTTCTTGTTGTAAATGTACTCGAATTCCGATTTTAAAACCGGTTTTCCATTGATTGTCATCAAAACAGGATCAGCGGATTGTGCAAATAAACTGCCTGAGAAAAGGATAAACGCTAAAAACGTAATTAAAGGTGATTTCATAAATTATTTAATGTTATATAAGCTTTAATTTGATGGTGTTGACCTTGCCTGAACTTAAACGGCTTTTTCCTTGTTTTGTTGTATTATCATGATTAAAAGCTTCGCAAAGTTATGATTTAATATTTATAATAAAAATAAATATCTCTGTTTTTTAGTATTTATTAATCGAAACATATTTAACTCTGAATGACTTTTAATATTATGACAAATAGAACAAAACGATCCCTTAATACCCGTATTAAAAAGTCAGGAATTCAAAAAACATTTGAATGGTATTTGAATTTTGGCTACCTTTGCACAATTTTTATATAATTCCGATATGGCACAAATATTAAACGACATTTCCAGAACTTTTAGTGAATATCTTTTGATTCCCGGATTAACGACAAAAGAATGTAATCCTTCGAACATTTCACTAAAAACCCCACTTGTGAAATTTAAAAAAGGAGAGAAAGCTCCGATTTATCTCAACACGCCGTTTGTTTCAGCTATCATGCAATCAGTTTCCGATCATAAAATGGCTATTGCGTTAGCGCGTTACGGTGGCATGTCATTTATTTATGGCTCGCAAGGAATCGAAACTCAGGCTGAAATGGTGTTCAAAGTGAAAACGTATAAAGCCGGATTTGTGGTAAGTAATGCAAACCTGACTCCGGAAAATACATTGAGCGATGTACTTGCGTTGAAAGAAAGATCGGGACATGGAACAATTGGAATTACCGAAGATGGAACATCGGATGGCAAACTTCTTGGAATCGTTACCGGACGTGATTATCGTGTTACGCGTGACAACCCCGACAAAAAGGTAAAGGAATTTATGACCCCATTCGAAAAGCTTGTTACCGGAGAATTTGGAATTACAATTAGCGAGGCCAACGATATAATTTGGGATCATAAACTCAATTGTCTGCCAATTATTGACAAAGATCAGAATTTGAAATATTTCGTATTTCGCAAGGACTACGAAAATCATAAAGCTAATCCAAACGAACTTTCGGATGACAACATGAAGCTTTTGGTGGGAGCTGGTATTAACACCCGCGACTACAAGGAGCGTGTTCCTGCACTAATCAATGCAGGTGTTGACGTTATGTGTATCGATTCTTCCGACGGTTTTTCGGTTTATCAGAAGGAAACAATTGAATATATAAAATCGACATTTGGCGAACATATAAAAGTTGGTGCCGGAAATGTGGTGGATAAAGATGGTTTCTTGTATTTGGCCGAAGCCGGAGCCGATTTTGTAAAAGTAGGTGTTGGCGGTGGTTCCATTTGTATTACCCGCGAACAAAAAGGTATCGGACGCGGACAGGCTACTGCTCTTATTGAAGTAGCCCAAGCTCGCGACGATTATTTCCAGCGGACAGGCGTTTATGTGCCTATATGTTCCGACGGCGGAATTGTACAGGATTATCACATGGTTTTGGCAATGGCAATGGGTGCCGATTTCTTGATGATGGGACGCTATTTCGCTCGTTTTGATGAAAGTCCGACTCGCAAACTGATGGTAAACGGGAACTATATGAAGGAATATTGGGGCGAAGGTTCGAACCGTGCCCGCAACTGGCAACGTTACGACATGGGTGGCAGCGAAAATCTTAAATTCGAAGAAGGTGTTGATAGCTTTGTTCCGTATGCCGGAAAATTGAAAGATAATTTGGAAATTACCCTGGGCAAAATAAAATCTACACTTAGCAGCTGCGGTGTTATCAATCTTGATGATTTGAAACAGAATGCTAAAATCACACTTGTTTCATCGACAAGTATTATTGAGGGTGGAGCTCACGATGTGGTGGTAAAAGATACGAGAAATACAAGTAATTAAGTATTTCAAGATTTAGATACAAAAAAAGGATTCCAAGACATGGAATCCTTTTTTGTATTGTAGAATTAATCTTGAGCTTGAATTCTTTGTACCGAATTGATTTCCTTTATTTTACTAATGTTTTTGCAAAGATTATTGATGTCTTCAACATCGTGAACGTAAATATGAAAGCGGCCAATAAAAATGCCTGCATTTGTTTCAATGTTCATTTTGCTGATGTTCACTCCGTAACCTTCGGAAACCACCTTTAGGATCTCAATAAGAACACCTTTTTTGTCGATACCTTTTATCTCTAAAATTTCTTCGAACGAAAGTGCTTTGTGAGTTGCCCAATCGACAGATATAATGCGCTCGCCGAAGCTGCTTTTAAGTTTTGCGGCAACAGGACACTGACGTTTGTGAACGATTACAATTTCCGAATCATCTACATAGCCAAGCACATCGTCGCCCGGAATTGGTCGGCAGCATTCGGCCAGTCTGTAGGTTTTTCCGGCGTTCTCTTCGGTAAGTTTTAATGATTTTTTTCGATCAATTTTGCTGTCAACAGGAACGGTAGGACCTTGTTTATTATTATCGCCCGAGCCTACAAATGGAATTTTGAGATAGCGGGTAAATACGTTTTGGCTTTTGGGTTTGAAAAGAATTTTATTTATCTCATTCAAATTCAATAGTCCTTTGCCAGCTTGAAGATATAGTTCGTTTCGCTGAGTAATATTGTAGTGATTCAGAATGCGAACCATGTGTTCGTTGTCGGGAGCCAATTTCAATGCAGCTAGTTGCGCCTCAATTTTTTCCTGACCTTCTGATATTAATACTTTTTCTTCTTTTTTAAATATGGCTCTAAGCTTGGTTTTTGCCCTGGCGGTTGTCACGTAATCGAGCCATTCGGGTTGCGGAGTTTGTTTTTTCGAGGTTAGAATCTCAATTTGGTCTCCACTATTCAGTTTGTAAGTAAGAGGCACCAGTTTGTGATTCACTTTTGCCCCGAT
>JBBIID010000013.1:0-8313 GCA_037446675.1 Paludibacter sp. | reverse complement strand
GTGAACCATATACGCAAAATCGAGAGCTGTCGCTCCTTGTCCGATAGTTTTAATTTCCCCTTTTGGCGTAAAAACAAAAATCTCCGAAGCAAAAAGGTTCAATTTAAATGTGTCCATGAAGTCGATCGCATTCGGCTCCGGATGTTCGAGCAATTCTTTAATTGTCTTCAACCACTTATCCAATTCCGATTCGTCGGCTTCTCCCAGTTTGTATTTCCAGTGAGCGGCCAGCCCTTTTTCGGCAATGTCGTTCATGCGCTCGCTTCGGATTTGCACTTCCACCCAACGTCCTCCAGGTCCCATTACAGTGACGTGTAGTGCCTCATAACCATTCGCTTTTGGCGTGCTCACCCAGTCTCTGATGCGTTCGGGGTGTGGTTTGTAAAGAGCCGTTATGGCGGAATAAAGCATCCAACACTGGTCTTTTTCGTTCATTCCTTCGCGAGGTTTAAAAACGATGCGTAATGCCAGCAAGTCGTACACTTCTTCGAATGGAATATTGCGCGTCGACATTTTTCGCCAAATGGAATACACCGATTTCAATCGGGCTCTGAGCGAAAATTCATACCCCATTTCGGTAAGCCTTCTGTCAATCGGCTTCGAAAATTCTTCGTAAAATTTGTTCCGAGCCACTTCGTCCGCCATTAGTTTTTGCTCAATGGTGTGATAAGTTTCGGGATGGTCGTATTTGAAACTAAGATTTTCGAGTTCGGTTTTTATGCGGAAAAGCCCTAAACGATGGGCAAGCGGAGCGTAGATATATTGTGTTTCGCCGGCAATTTTGTATTGTTTGGCCGGAGGCATCGAACCCAGAGTTCGCATGTTGTGGAGGCGGTCGGAAATTTTAATCAGAATTACCCGAATATCTTCCGACATTGTGATAAGTAGTTTTCTGAAGTTTTCCGCTTGTTCGGATGCTTTCTCGGCAAAAACACCACCCGAAATTTTCGTTAATCCATCAACAATTTGTGCTATTTTAGAACCGAAAAGATTTTCGATGTCTTCAATAGTATAGTCGGTATCTTCTACCACATCGTGGAGCAACGCAGAACAAATAGAAGTCGAACCTAATCCTATTTCGCGCACCACAATACGCGCCACGGCAAGCGGGTGCATAATGTATGGCTCGCCAGACCTTCGTTTGATGCCTTTGTGAGCTGCATTGGCAAAATTGAAAGCCTTGGTAATTAATTCTATCTTTTGTCGGTGATTTGTATTTCGGTAATCTTCGAGTAAAGCTTCAAATTCCTGCTGAATTTGATCTTCATCTAATAGAGGTTTCTGTTCTTCGTTTAGCGACATACGTTCCATTTTTCTTCTCTGCAAAAATACACTTTTATTTGTAATCTTCTCATCTTAAATCGCCCAACTTCCACCTAAAAGATTAATTTTCTACAGGTAATCCGGCTTGTACCCAATCTTTGAATCCAGAGTTTAATTCGTAAATTGTGACTCCCATTTCGGATAATTTTGAGGCTGCCATTTTACTTCTGTTGCCGCTTCGGCAATAGAGTGCTAACGATTTTACTTTAAATTTTGATTTTACTAACGAAACAAAATCAGGATTGTTTACATCAATATTAATTGCTCCGCCAATATGTCCCGCTTTGAATTCGCCATCGGTGCGAACGTCGATTAAAAGTACCGATTTTGATTCTATTACTTTTTTGAATTCTTGCGAACTAATTGATTTTAAATCGCTTTTTGTCGATTGGCAAAAAGTCATTAAAGGGAGAAATACACTTAAAATAAAAAGGGCTTTTATTGATTTCATAATTTTCTTTTTAATATTGACTCTTCTTTGATGCAGAAATGAATTTCGTTTTCATCAAAATAAAAAATAAGGTTTTTAGTTTATAAATAACCAAAATTTCCCCAATAGAGTTCAGATTGAGAACCGGAAATGCTGTTAAAAGTGATGTCGCTCGGTCGCAATTAAAAACTTGGAAGCAATAATCCAATGTCGTTGGACGCTATTCCATAATAGTTCCCAATCAGTCGATTGACCAAAACACCTTCGTATATATATGCTCCGTGTCGGAAGCCGGAACTTTCCGAAATGGCAGAACTAACACTTCCTGAGTATCCAATCTTTGTAAGAATTGGTGCAAATATATTGCTCAATGCCATTGAAGAAGTACGAGCTACTCTGGCCGAAATGTTCGGAGCGCAATAGTGAATAATGCCGTGTTTCTGGAAAACAGGATTTTTGAGAGTTCTACATTCTGATGTCTCGAAACAACCGCCCTGATCCACGCTCATATCAATAATGATAGCTCCGCTTTTCATCGTTTTTACCAAATCTTCTGAAACCATAAAACGCTCTGAATCGTTGATGTATCGAAGATTTCCAATCACTGCATCGGCCGAAGCAAGTGCCTTAAATAGCACAGTAGGATGAATGACAGAGGTGAATACCTGACGGCCGAGATAATGCTGGATTTTACGGAGTTTATTAATGTCGTGATCGAAAACTTTTATCTGAGCTCCCAGCGCAAGAGCCGTGCGTGCAGCTACAGTACCGGTAATTCCGGCTCCAAGAATAACTACTTCTGTGGGAGTAATGCCGGCCACTCCGCCGAGCAAAATCCCTTTTCCGCCACGTTCGTTACTCATTAGCTCCGCTGCGATGGATATTACCGTGTTGCCTTCTATTTCGGAAATAGAACTAACTACAGGAAAAGCTTTTTGTTCATCTTTTATAAGTTCATAGGCAATCGCATTCAGTTTCTTTTTCATCATTAATTTAATACATTCTCCTGAAAGATTGCTCAGTTGCAACATCGAAAAAATAGTGGAATTGTCGTGCATTAAATTCAGTTCATCGAGAGTGGGAGGAGCAATTTTTAGTACAATATCAGCTCCGAAAACCTCCGATGCATCATCTACCAAAAACGCTCCGGCTTCGCTATATTGCAGATCGGTATACGACATTGGGTCACCTGCTCCACGTTGAACATAAACGCTATGTCCGGCTTCCACTACAATGGAGACACCTTCGGGAGTGAGTGCCAGTCGAGCTTCTACATCCGCATTCTCTTTCGGAATGCCAATGGATAATCTGGCTTGTTTTGATATTTCGCGCAGCAAACATTCTTCAGGGAAGAGCGATCGCTGTTCTTTTGGAGTCGATTTCATTCGTTCGCTTTTTTTTGATTGACTACAAAACTAAACACTATTCCTCATATTAGCAAATTAGTTATCAATAATTTTAAGGAAATAATGAATTGCAGATGACGTTAAGTTAAGCTTCTCAAATACTTTAATTGTGCTGAACTTTTATCCGCGAATTTGCTTTTCCATTTAATCAAATCTTGCTACTCAAAACTATATCACTACCTTTGCACATTGAATTATGGAAAAAGAGAAAAAAATAGGCCATTTGGCACTTCTGTCTGCCAATATACTTTTTGGCTTAAATACTCCCATTTCGAGGAGTTTGATGCCTGAGATACTTGCTCCTTCGACGCTTTCCTTTTTTAGAATTGCGGGTGGAACGATTTTATTCTGGACAATATCGCTGGTGGTAAAAAAAGAATATGTTCCGTTGAAGGATGTTGTGTTGTTGTTTTTTGCATCGGTTTTTGCCCTTGTACTCAATCAGATTCCTTTTTTTGTGGGACTCTCCATGACATCTCCCATCGATGCCTCTATCGTTGTTACGATGTTACCTATTGTAACGATGATTCTTGCTGCCATCATCCTGAAGGAACCGATTACGTTCAAAAAAGCAATTGGAGTACTTATTGGGGCGACAGGAGCGTTGTTACTCGTTTTTTCGAGTAAGCATGTAAGTGTCGGCCAGAGCAGCCTCACGGGAGATATGATCGTGCTCGGTGCAGTTATATCGTTTGCATTATATCTTACGCTTTTCAAATCGCTCATTATGAGATATTCAGCTATTACGTTAATGAAATGGATGTTCCTGTTCGGAACTATTATGTGTTATCCGTTTTGTCATCAGTCATTGGTAGAAACCGATTTCTCTCTATTGGGACACGATACGTTTTTGAGAATTGGCTACATCGTGGTGATTGCGACTTTTCTGACGTATATGCTGATTCCCGTAGGGCAAAAGGTGCTTCGACCAACAACTTTCAGTATGTATAATTATCTTCAACCGGTGGTGGCATCACTTGCGGCTGTTGCAATGGGTATTGATCATTTTGGAGTGGAGCAGGGAATTTCTGGAATCCTTGTTTTTGCCGGAGTTTATATTGTTACCACCAGTAAATCGAGGGTGCAGTTGGAAGCGGAAAAGCAAATGAAAAATAAAAAATAGTAGTTTCGTAATAAAAACAAAGGCTGTTTCATTATTTGAAGCAGCCTTTGTTTTTATAGAGCTTAGTATTTGTCGAATATTGTAGGAACATTTAAGATTCCCGGATACAATGTCAGGTAAGTAACAATCAGAATTATTATATGTACAACTTGGTCGAGACCAACAATGGTAATGTATTTAGCCTCATTTATCGACCAGTATTTCTTTTTCAAAAGTCCGGTAATATAATCTATAATTAAATGGATTACACCATTTAACAAACCGAAAACAATTCCTTGTACAAAAGTCAAACTAAGCCATAAAGAGCTTAACAGCAGAAAAGTCATTGTGTAGATAGCTGTATGCTGAAATAGTGCAGGAATTTTTGTTCGTTTTAATATACTCAGTCTTTTACTTTGAAGAATGAAATCACCAAGAATGTGCAATAGAATAAGTATGATAATTCGAGCCATAAGACAATAATTGTTAATAGAATATTTATGTTTTGTAAATAAAAATATGATCGGTCGCTAAAGTACATATTATTTTTATAACAACTATAAAAAAGCATCTTAATTTTGCGTAAGGTGCTATATATCTATTTTTTACCACAAGATACATGTATTTTTTACCACAAAAAGTGAGGGTTTGCTGGAGTTATCTTAAGCGCTCAAGTCTGGAAGCATCAAGGCGAAGTAGAATAAATAATAAAATTGTAAAGCCCCACAAAGAAGATCCCCCGTAACTAAAGAACGGAAGTGGGATGCCGATTACCGGCATAATTCCGAGAACCATGCCGATATTGATGGTGAGGTGGAAAAAGAATATACTTGCCACACAATACGCATAAACTCTGTTGAAAATTTCGCGTTGTCGTTCTGCGATTCTGAGCAATCGCATCAGAAAAAGCCAGTAAATAGCTAAAACCAGCGTTGAACCCCAAAAACCATGTTCTTCACCAACGGTGCAAAAGATGAAGTCAGTGTCTTGTTCCGGAACATATTTCAGTTTGGTTTGAGTGCCGTTCAAAAAGCCCTTTCCCCATAATCCTCCGGACCCGATCGCAATTTTGGATTGGTTTACATTGTATCCTGCTCCGGTAGGGTCATCTTCCATATTGAGCAACACTTTTATACGGATTTGTTGGTGAGGTTGAAGTACTTTCTCAAATAAATAATCGGAAGAAAAACAGAACAGTACTGAACCCACCGATAATGCCACAATCATCCAGTATTTTTTGTAACGGTTCATCATCTCAATAACCACCCAATAAATACAAGAAGCCAAAACTGTGAAAATGGCTATGTAATTATAATTTACTCTGAACCAAATGTTGAGAACGTATGAAATTGCAGCGATAAATAATACTCCAATTATGGCAAAAAATGCTTCTTTTCGGTTTCGTGCAATAAACATTGCGTAAATAATCTGCACGACCAGAATAATAAACATGCCCAAAACCATTCCTAATGTTCCTCTATCGGTTTGAATGGGCACGATGCTGAATCGGATAATTATTACAAATAAAACGATGGCAAATGTTCCGATAAGCAATACAATTCCATTCATGCCTTCGCGGTAAAACATAAGCAGAAAAGCAACGAAAACTAGTGCCGAACCGGTCTCTTTTTGCAGAATAATAAGAGCAAAGGGCAGAAATACAAACATTCCCAACGGAATTAAATCTCTCCAGTTTTTGAGTTTGTAGTTGTAAGAACTCATAAACTTGGACAATGCCAATGCAGTGGCTACTTTGGCTAACTCCGCCGGCTGAAAGCTGATAGGGCCAAGCACCAACCACGATCGGGAGCCTTTGATGTCTGTTGCAACAAATATCGTGACGAGCAGGAGCAACATTGCCGCGACGTAGATGAAATAAGCAAAAATATTGTACATTTTGGAATCGACCAAAAGCAGCATGCCGCCAATTCCAAAAGCAGTAAGAATCCAGATGAACTGTTTGCCTGCGCGTTGATTAAAGTCCAAAATACTGGATTGATCAAAATCGTAACTGGCACCATAAATGCTTATCCACCCCATAAACACAAGGATTATGAAATAGAAAACTGTTGTCCAGTCCAATGCGTATCGTATGCTAACGTTCCTTGACATCGAAATTTGTTATTGATGTTGACATTCTTTCCAGTAATTCCTGGCGCTCTATTTTTCCGTAAATGTACTGTTCCATCATCAAACTGGAAATAGGAGCAGCCCATGTGGCACCAAACCCTGCATTTTCTACGACTACAGCTATTGCTATTTTCGGGTTTTCACGCGGTGCAAAGCCTACAAAAATAGAGTGGTCTTTTCCGTGATTATTTTGAACGGTACCTGTTTTTCCGCACATGCTTGTGTTAGGAATTTTGTAAGCCCGTCCGGTTCCAAACTCAAATACGCGCCACATTCCTTCGTTCACAATAGGAAAGTATTGTTTATCAACTTGCACCTTGTGTACTTTGGTTAGCATCGAATCGCTTTTGTTGAGATGTGGAGTAATGTAGTAACCTTCGTTGGCAATAATGGACATTGCATTTGCCAGTTGCAATGGTGTAACCAGAATTTCTCCTTGTCCGATAGATAGTGAACGGATGGTAATGGCACGCCAGCCTGTTTCTCCAAAATACTTGTTGAAATATTTTTGTTTTGGGATATTCCCTCTCGACTGCTCGTAAATATCGCTGTCTTCAAATTTTTCGCCGAAACCGAAGCTTCTGATTCTGTCTTCCCACTCCTGATATCTTTTTTTGAAAAGATGATTTTTCTCTCCATATCCGTCTTTTTCAAGAGTTGCTTTAAAAGTATTCCAAAAATATGGATTACAACTTTGCTCAATTGCTCCCAAAAGTGTTACCGGAGAGCCGTGATGGTGAGTACATTTTATGGGAGATGAGGCTGGTCCGTTGCAGGCATATAACGTGTGCTCATTTATTCCGCCCATTTGTTGGCAAACAAGTGCTTGAATGGTTTTGAAGGTAGAACCGGGAGGATATTGTGCTTGTGTGGCGCGGTTCATCAACGGTTTGGTTGGGTCGTTTACCAGCGACCAATAATTTTTTGAGCGCTGACGACCCACCAAAATGGAGGGGTCGAAAGTTGGATTTGACACCATTGCGAGAATTTCTCCCGTTTTGGGTTCTATGGCAACAATACTTCCTACTTTACCTGTCAGAAGCTTTTCTCCAAGTTTCTGTAATTCAGCGTCGATTGTAAGTGTCAAATTTACTCCAGCCTTGGGAGCGATATCTTCTTTGCCATCTTCGTAGCTTCCTTTGATTCTTCCTTTGGCATCACGAAGCAAAATTTCTACTCCCTTTTCTCCACGAAGTTGTTTTTCGTAAGTGTATTCAATTCCATCGCGCCCGGCATAATCGCCTTGCGTGTAATAGTCGTCATTTTCAATTCTGCGGCGCGAAACTTCTCCAATGCTCCCCAAAACATGCGCCGCAATAGGAAAAGTGTATTCGCGCAAAGTTCTGTTCTGAATATAAAATCCGGGGAATTTGTACATCGATTGTTGGATAGTAGCAATATCTTCTATCCCTAGCTGGCTCATGAAAAGCTGAGGAGTATACGATGAGTAACCCGGATTTTTTCGACGATCTTTAATTTCAATGCTTTGCAAAAAGATAATGTGTCTAGATCTTTTATCTCACGCATGATAAGTGCAATGTCATATGCAGGTTTGTTGTAAACGAGCAATTTATGATTCCGGTCGTAAATTAAACCACGTGGAGGATATTGAGTTTTCTTGAGAAAAGCATTGCTGTCTGCACCTTCCTTGTACTTAGTTTCAATAATCTGAATTGAAAATAGGCGGAGAATGTACACAATAATAATAGCCGACATGATAATGGCGATTACATATCTTCTGTTTTGAAGTGTATCGTTAATCATTTGCTATTTTCTTTTTAGAGATTGAATGCCAAATATAAGCAAAATGGTAACCAGTGAGCTAAAAATAATTTTTCCCGAGGTTATCCAGAAATGCGAAAACGAAAATGCTTCGAGGTAAAATAAAGCTGTGTGATGAATAATCACCGTAGCAATAACAT
>JBBIID010000012.1:0-17117 GCA_037446675.1 Paludibacter sp. | reverse complement strand
ATGGATGTCCATTTTTTGCGACAAACAGTGCTGGATTGCCATCCATTTTATAAAAATAAAAAAAATGGAAGATAGATATCACAATTTCAGAAAACGTTCGTTTTATTAATTCACAATCTTTTGAACCCTTTGAAACTCAAAAATATCATTTCTTATCTGTTGTTGATAATCATTGTTTTATCCACAACAAATGTTTCTGCACAGGAAACCGTTGTTGTGGGTCAAATATTGAATAAATCCGACCAAGCACCGATACCGTCGGTAAATATTTATTTTAAAAATTCCGATAAAGGCGTTCAGAGCAACGAAGAAGGTTACTTTTTAATTCGGAATAACGGCTCTCAAAATACGCTTGTATTCTCGGCTATAGGGTTTCGACGAAAAGAGCTTCGCATAAAACCCGGACAAAGTGTAGGTGTTCAGGTGGAAATGGAGGAGGAAAACACATTGTTGCGTGAAGTTTTCGTAATTCCCGGAGCTAATCCTGCTTTGGAGTTAATGAAAAAAGTGAGGATGGTGCGTAAAACGAATGATGTTTCGAAGCAACCCGGTTTTTCTGCTCAAAGTTCCGAACAACAATTGGTTTTACTGAGTAAAATCAACCAGCGCGGTGTAAACCATCGTATTTTCGACCAATTGAAGAAAGGAAATATTTCTTCGTCCGATTCTGCTCTTGTAGTGCCACTTTACATGGACGAAAGTAAATTTCAACTGAGTTCAGGAACGAAAACAGAACTTTCAAAAAATGTTTTTTCTTCACCCGAAAACG
This sequence comes from Paludibacter sp., assembly GCA_037446675.1. GTDB lineage: Bacteria > Bacteroidota > Bacteroidia > Bacteroidales > Paludibacteraceae > Paludibacter. The sequence goes on along the minus strand of JBBIID010000012.1, from coordinate 16,348 downwards.
GAGAAAAGATTCTTGAAAAAATGGTGGGAGATATTGGAACAGAACTGAATTTTTATGAAAATTCAATTTCGGTTTTCGGAAAAAATATTATTAGTCCTCTTTCGAGTAGCGGATATGCTTATTATAATTTTTACCTTGCCGACAGTGTAAAAACACAGATCGGAAAACAATACGAGATTCATTTTCGTACAAAAAACAGTAAAAATCTTGCGTTTAATGGAGTAATGAAAATTGATTCCGCTTCGCTAGCTCTGATAAGTATCGAAGCCGAATTACCGTTGCAAGCCAATATTAATTACATTCATAATCTTCGAATCTCCGAAAATTTCGAAAAGCAGCACAACAAGGCATGGGCACTTCGTTCTCAGGAAATGTCGCTAAACATGAATTATGGTTTGCTTGGCGATAGCATAAATCCCAATCCGGAAATTTTTATAAAACGAAGTGCGATTTATCAACAAAACGATTCGTTATTCGCCTCGAATGGCAATTTTGCTCAAAGTGAGTATAGTGTGGAAGCGCTCGACGAGAAACTGAGTGATTTGAATAATACGCCATTATTACGAACTGCAAAATGGATTGCAGATGTGATGTTTACCGGTTATATGAACGTCGGGAAATTTGATATTGGGAAAGTGCAAAAAATCATCCGAATTACCGATGTCGAAGGCCTGCGACTGACATTGCCATTTCGAACCAATGAGAATCTATGGAAAAATGTCTCGCTTGGTGGATACATCGGCTATGGATTTAAAAATCAGACATCCAAATATTCCGCTTTTGCTCAGTATAAATTGTCGGGCACAAAGCGACGGATTTTTGAATTGAGTTATACGAACGATTATCGACGTGTTGGTTACAATTACAATGATTTTCTCTTTCGCGAAAATCCCTTGATTACTGGCGATGAAGATATTTCAAGTTCTGTGTTTGCATTTCGATCGGCAAGCAAAATAAGTGAGAGAAACGAATACGCGCTTAAATTTTCGAACGAATGGACGCGGAATATCGAAAGTGATTTGTATTTGCGTTCGAACCGAATGTTCCCAAATGCTTTTTTGCCAATGCAAAGCGGTTCGACGACTTATAACTCTCTTTTGCAACAATCGGCCACTTTAGCGACTCGTTTTTCTTTCGGCGAACGAAGATACGACGATCACATGCAGCGTATTCATATCACTAACGCCAAGCCTGTTGTTTACAGTATTCTTGAATATGGGAAATATCAATTTGGAGACCATTCGGGAGAATATGGAAAAATTGCATTGTCCATGCGTCAGTTTTATAAATTCGATATAGGAATGTTGCATTACATACTTGATGCCGGTTGGATTTTTGGAAATGTTCCGTATCAATTGTTGCAAATACCACCCGGAAGCGAAACGGGAGGCTACAGTACTTTCCAGTTCAACATGATGAATTATTCGGAATATGCTGCCGACAAATATGTGAATCTGCATACCGAGTTAATGTTTAATGGAATATTAATGAATCGCATTCCGTTGATAAAAAACCTGAATCTTCGTGAAATGTGCTCTTTTAATCTGGCTTATGGCGGATTGAGTGATTCGCACAAACTGCAACTCGACTATCCGGCTTATATGTATCCAATGCAAAAACCATATATGGAAGTTGGTGTCGGGTTTACAAATATCCTGAGCATTTTTACGCTTCAATCTGTTTGGCGGTTGACGGATTTAAATCATCCCGGAGTAACGCGTTGGGGGCTTCGCGGCTGTCTGAATCTGAATTTTTAATTCTGTAGGATAAACCCGAAAAGCAGCAACAAAAAATCAGGTTACCACTGTGATTTTCAAATTACTTATCCTATCTTTGCGAATCGATAAACATTAATTAAATAAATCATCCCTCGTTGCGGGAATTGAAAAGGTAAAAATATGAGTTTACAAGTTGCTATAATTGGTGCCGGAAATATGGGCGGAGCCATTGCGCGTGGATTGTCAAAAGGGAATTTGGTTGAGTCCAAGAATATCAGAGTGAGCGATGTATCGCAGGCAAACCTTGATGCGATGAAGGTATTCTCACCTGAAATCGGGACAACCACTTCGAATCGCGATTGTGTGAAAGATGCCGATATTGTAGTTTTGGCTGTAAAACCATGGTTGGTGGAATCGATTTCGGAAGAAATTGAAAGTAAACTTGATTACAAAAAACAAATTATCGTTTCTATTGCAGCCGGTGTGGATTTCGATAAATTGACAAACTTCTTCGCTACCGAAGCTACACTTTTCCGTGTTATCCCAAATACGGCTATAGAAGTCCTTCAAAGTGTTTCTACTATTTCGTCCTTTAACGCAAGCAAAGAGCAGGAAGATCTGATTGTTTCGCTTTTTGCTGAATTGGGGAAGGCATTTTTAGTCCCCGAAACTCAACTGAACGCGTTTATGTCACTTTCGTCTTGTGGCATCGCCTACGCATTTCGTTACATTCGTGCAGCTATGGAAGGCGGAGTGGAAATGGGCATTTATCCGAATGTAGCGAAAGAAGTAGTTGTGCAAACTTTGCGTGGCGCTATCGACTTGATTGAGTCAAATAACTCGCATCCCGAAGTTGAAATAGACAAAGTGACGACACCCGGCGGTATAACCATTAAAGGATTAAACGAGATGGAAGCAAATGGCTTTACCAATGCCGTGATAAAAGGATTGAAGGCATCGCATTTGAAATAATTGTTTGGCTAAAGCCAATGCTGTCTGTTGCTTATAATCCACCTGCTAAAGCAGGAGGCAATTAATTTAGATTGTTTTTCTATAAAACTAAAGAATTATGCCTTATGTAAAAGTTTATATCCATTTTGTTTGGAGTACAAAAAATAGAGAAAGATTTCTTTCGAATAAGGAAATTAGAACTCGTGTATGGAAACATATTAAGGATAATTCGATTACAAAAAATATTTATATAGATACGATAAACGGTTTTTCGGATCATTGTCACTGTTTGGTTTCATTGGGAGGAAATCAAAATATTCAGCAAATAATGCAATTAATCAAGGGCGAATCATCGTTTTGGATCAACAAGGAAAAAATAACTAAAGAAAAATTTGAGTGGCAAGATGAATATTTTGCGGCATCCGTTTCAGAATCATTGATTGAAAAAACAAGAAATTATATAAAAGGACAAGAAAACCATCATGAGAAAGTAAGTTTTCAGCATGAGTATGATTATTTTCTTGAAAAATGTGGATTTCAAAGATATAAAGATATACAGGTTTAAATTGCCTCCAGCTTTAGCTGGAGGATTTTAGATAAGAGAATTAATTTCGGCTTTAGCCAAACAAAAGCGAAGTAAAAATCATACTATGAACACACAAATTAAACAAATAGCAGAGCGATTGCGCGGACTGCGCGATGCTCTCGATCTTTCGGTGTTACAAGCTGCTGAAAAATGCGGAGTTAATGAATCGGATTACCTTACTTACGAATCAGGTGAATCGGACATTCCCATGAGCTTTATTTGTCAGGTGGCACAAACTTTCGGAGTTGAAACAACTGCCTTGATTTCGGGAGAAGAACCTCATGCTCTCTCGTTTTTTGTAACCCGCCGTGGTACTGGAGCTGCCGTTGAGCGTACCAAATGTTATAAATATCAATCGTTGGCGCACGGATTTAAACAAGCAAAAGCCGAACCTTTTGAAGTTGTGGTGGATAGTTGCCAGCAAAATATGAACCTGAATACGCATGCCGGACAGGAATTTAATTTGGTTCTTGAAGGATCGATGCAAATAAGCATTGCCGGAAATGATATTGTGCTCAACGAAGGCGATAGTATTTACTTTGATGCCACAAAACCACACGGCATGAAAGCTATTGGCGGAAATAATGTTAAATTTCTGGCTGTGATTGTATAACTCACAACCGAATTTATAAGATAGGTTATCCCATTATTTCATATTTTACCCCAAATAAGTTGGTTTTATCCCTGAATTTTGCCGTAAAAATCGTTCTTGCTTTACTTTGCGGCGCAAAACTCAGAATTTTAAAAGTTACGTCATTATGTTAGAAAAATTTCTTCAGCAAACCGAGTTCACCGACTTTGAAGATTTCAAGGCCAACTACAAATTATTAGTTCCTGACAATTTTAATTTCGCTTACGATGTCGTTGACGCATGGGCGGAGAAAGCTCCTGATAAAAAGGCATTACTTTGGACGAATGACAAAGGCGAATGTCGCGAATTTACTTTTGGAGAAATAAAACATTATACCGACCAGACTGCTTCGTACTTTCAGAGCCTGGGTATAAAAAAAGGTGACATTGTGATGGCTATTCTCAAACGCCGTTACGAGTTTTGGTTTACAATCGTTGCGTTGCACAAAATAGGTGCAATTATTATTCCTGCTACGCATTTACTTACCAAAAAAGACTTGGTGTATCGCAATAATGCAGCCGATATTAAAGCAATTATCGCTGTTGGCGAAGAAACTATTATCGAACATATCAATGCCTCGATGCCCGAATCACCAAGCGTGGAAATGCTGATTTCGGTAGGACCGATTGTTCCTGAAAATTGGCTCGATTTCCACAAAGGAATCGAAAATGCAGCGCCGTTTGTAAAAGTTGAAAATGCTAATAAAAACGATGATGCATTGATTATCAGTTTCACTTCGGGAACTACCGGAAATCCAAAAATGGTGATGCTTGATTGTGTTTATCCGCTGGCGCACATTGTGACGGCAAAATACTGGCACAATCTTCATGAAGACAGTTTGCACTTAACTATTGCCGATACAGGTTGGTTGAAGGCTGTTTGGGGAAAATTGTACGGGCAATGGATTGTAGGATCATGTGTTTTTGTGTACGATCACGAGAAATTTACGCCTGCCGATATGCTCGAAATGATTCAAAAATACAGAATTACTTCGCTTTGTGCGCCTCCAACAATCTTCCGTTTCCTTATTCGCGAAGATGTAACAAAATATGATCTTTCGTCGCTGGAATATTGTACTATTGCCGGTGAAGCGTTGAATCCGGCTGTTTACGAACAATTTCTGAAACTGACAGGAATTAAACTGAAAGAAGGTTACGGTCAAAGCGAAACGACTTTGTCTTTATTCACGGCTCCATGGGTTGAACCTAAGCCGGGTTCTATGGGATTGATAAATCCGCATTACGACGTGGATTTGCTCACGCCCGAAGGTCGTCCGGCTGAAGTTGGAGAGCAAGGCCAAATCGTGATAAGAACCGACAAACGTTATCCCGAAGGATTGTTTAAAGGATATTATCGGAACGAACAATTGACTAACGAGGCCTGGCACGATAATATTTATTACACCGGTGATGTGGCCTGGCGCGATGAAGATGGATATTTTTGGTTTGTGGGGCGTGCGGATGATGTGATTAAAAGTTCGGGTTATCGCATCGGACCTTTCGAAGTGGAAAGTGCTTTGATGACTCACCCAGCTGTGGTTGAATGCGCCATCACCGGAGTTCCCGATGAAATTCGAGGCCAGGTGGTGAAAGCGACTATTATTTTATCGAAAGAATATAAAGACAGAGCAGGAGAGGAGTTGATTAAAGAAATTCAGGAACATGTGAAAACGGTTACAGCACCTTATAAATATCCCCGAATCATTGAATTCGTGGATGCGCTGCCTAAAACAATCAGTGGAAAAATAAGAAGAACTGAAATTCGGGAAAAAGACAATAAGGCAGATAATTAGACAATTTGATATGAGAGAGGAAATGTTATTTTTCCTCTCTTTTTTTGAATTTATATTCAATGTTTTGCCAAATCAAGATAAAAAAGCACTATTTTTGTGCCGGTTTTTCAAAAACCGTTTTTACATATAAATAAACATCAATATCATGCAAATCAATAATTTATCGGATAATAATTCGGTATTAAAACACTACTTAAAAGAAATTCGTTCTGTAAAAGTCCAAAAAGATTCCATGCGCTTCCGTCGAAATATGGAGCGAATTGGCGAAATTATGGCCTATGAGATCAGCAAAACTTTGAAATTTAAGGACGAGGATGTGAAAACTCCTCTTGGTGTTTCGCATACGCAGGTTATTGAAGAGAAAATTGTGATTGCGACGATTCTTCGTGCCGGATTACCTTTTCACAATGGTTTTTTGAACTATTTCGATGCGGCCGAAAATGCTTTTGTATCAGCCTACCGTAAATATAAGGATGCGTTGAAATTCGATATTTTTATCGAATACATTGCTTCTCCCGACTTGACCGGTAAAACATTGATCATTACCGATCCAATGCTGGCAACGGGAGGTTCGATGGAGCTGGCCTACGGTGCTTTGCTTACCAAAGGTAAACCTGCTCATATTCACGTTGCGACGGTTATTTCAAGTCAGCAAGCAATTGATTACGTTGCGGCACACTTTCCGGAAGTGAAAACAACCGTTTGGGCTGCTGCTATCGACCCTGAGTTGAACGAACATTCGTATATTATTCCGGGATTGGGAGATGCGGGCGATTTGGCTTTTGGGGAGAAATTGTAAGAGTGGAAATATCTTAGGAGGATGAATGGGAAACAAAACTTTATTATTGTTTCCCATTCATTTTTTTTATCAGATCTATCTCTTTTTGATCAAATGGAGTTTTGTCTTTTCGCAGAATATCATGAAACCATATAGCTGGTTCCTTGTTTTCAGGCTCTGGTTCGTTCCATGTGAAAATTGTATTTGTTTTTCCTGCCACAAATCCCCAACTTATAGCTCCTGTTTTATTATCTTTTAAGAGTGGCATTACGTTTTCGAAGAGGCTTCCATTTTTACGAGCCATATATTCAGTACAAATAAGTGGTCTACCATACTTTTTCAAGTTGTCAATCCATATTTGTTGCACTTGTTCATTTCCATAACTATGGTACGTAAGCACATCAGAGTTATCTATTTGTAATTTATATATTTCACTACATTTAAAACACCAAAGACCTGAAGTGATTGGTTGGCTGGGTTGTGTTTGTCTCGCCCAATTAAATACGTGTCGGAGCAGTGGCACAGATGCATTTTCATAATCACTATTACCAGGTTCATTATACAAGTCCCAAAGCAATATTCGGTCATCATTTTTAAAAGTTTGAATTATATCCTTCACGTAATTTTCCAGTATTGGGAAAAAAGTAGTTGTATCTTCTCTTTGTCTGAAAGGAGGATCTTGTGCCCAGCCAGAATTATGAATACCTGGTTTAGGATCAGGTTGTTTCCCTAATGACGACTCTCGATTCCAACAATCATCAAAAAAAACAAATATGGTTCGGATTTGGTGACGAGCTGAAATTTTTAGATATTTATTAATTCGTTTTTTATATGCTTTGGGATTTTTCTGCCATACCAGGCTGCTCAAATATACACGCATAGTATTAAACCCAAGTTCCTGAGCCCAGCTTAACTCTCTGTTAATAGTTCTCGAATCAAATGTTTTTGCCTGCCACATTTCAATTTGATTTATAGCTGTACTGGGAATGAAATTGCACCCGTTGATCCATGGGAGATTACTATTCCATTCGTTTATTTTTTCAATCGACCAATTGGAATTTAAAGACTCCTGACTATTTTGTCCGAGTAGAATCGTTGCATTTATAGTTATAAAAAAAATAAACAATATTAAATGTCTCATACTTGATTCAGTTCCGGAAATTAAATTTACAGCAAAGATAGAAAATAAAGAGCTCCCAAAATCAAACTCCTTGTTGTCTTATGGTATTAATGCGTTAAAAAAAGTTTGTTTTATTCTTAGTTCTAATAAGCTTTGTTAATTTGTTATTTCTTCGTAAATTTGTAAGCTTTACCTGACGCAATAGATAAAAATGAAAAATAATCTTAGAACTTTATTATATTCTCTATTTATAAGTAAAACAAATAACTTTTTACCTCAATTCCTTAGATATACATTTGTTGGAGGTTTTGCGTTTTTGATAGATTTTGGAACTTTATTTGTCCTGACTGAGTATTTTAGTGTCTATTACTTGGTTTCTGCTGGTATTTCATTTCTTTTAGGTCTTTTGGTAAATTATTTTATAAGTATCAATTGGGTGTTTGATAATCGCATATATAAAAATCATTTTTTTGAATTTCTTGTATTTACCCTTATCGGAGTTATCGGACTATTTTTAAACGAGTTTTTCATCTGGTTTTTTACCGAAAAATTCTTAATGTATTATTTGTTATCAAAAATAACAGCTGCGATAATTGTATATTTGTGGAATTTTATAGCAAGAAAATTTATCTTGTTCGACAAAAAATTATCTAATAATGGATAAAATCGCCTTGATTATTGGGGCTGGTCCTGCAGGACTCACAGCTGCCTATGAGCTAATCACCAAAACAGATATAAAACCAATTATAATTGAGCAGTCTAACGATTTTGGAGGAATTTCAAAAACTGTTTTTTATAAAGGGAATAGAATAGATATTGGTGGACACCGCTTCTTCTCAAAATCCGATGTTGTAATGAACTGGTGGCAGAATATATTGCCTATTCAGGGTGCTAAATCGAAAGATGATTTGTTAAAAGAAATACAATACCACAAAAAGAATACACAGATAAAATTTTCTTATAAAGGACCTGATCCGGAACAAACGGATAAAGTCATGCTAATAAGAACACGCCTTTCAAGAATTTTCTTTTTACGAAGGTTTTTTGATTATCCTGTTACATTAAATATTCAAACCATTATAAATCTGGGGCTAGTTCGGATTTTTAAAATAGGGTGGACATATCTGTCAGTACAAGTATTCCCAATAAAAAAAATAGATTCACTCGAAGAATTCTTTGTAAGTCGTTTTGGAACTGAACTTTATAAAACTTTTTTTAAAGATTATACAGAGAAGGTTTGGGGGGTAAGTTGTTCCGAAATTGCCGCAGACTGGGGAGCTCAACGTATCAAAGAGTTATCAATATCCAAAGCCTTGCTTCACGCATTAAAATCTATTTTTAAAAAGAGAGATTTTTCCATTGAGCAAAAAGATACAGAAACCAGTTTAATTGAACAGTTTATGTATCCCAAATACGGACCCGGGCAAATGTGGGAAACAGTAGCTGAATTGATAGAAGAAAAGGGAGGATTTATTATTAAAAATGCAGAAGTTGTAGGTGTTCAAACTGTTGAAAATAAAGTTACTGGGCTAACTTACAAAAATGCCAAAACTAATGAAATCTCACGATTGAAAGGGGACTATATCTTTTCAACAATGCCAGTTAAAGATTTAATACACTCAATGGGTAGTATGGTGCCTGAAAATGTGAAATTGATTAGTGCGGGATTGCAGTACCGGGATTTCATTACTGTTGGGCTGCTGCTGAACAAATTAAAAATAAAAAATGAAACCAATTTTAATACACTTAATGACCTTATCCCAGATACTTGGATCTATATTCAGGAAAAAGAGGTAAAAGTCGGACGACTGCAAATTTTTAATAATTGGTCGCCTTACATGGTTGCAGATATTGACAAAGTATGGATAGGATTGGAGTATTTCTGTAACGAAGGTGACGAACTGTGGATTAAACCTGATAATGAATTTGTGCAGTTTGCGATAGATGAGTTGTGTAAAATTGATATTATTGAAAGAAAGGATGTTCTTGATAGTACCATCTTAAGAGTTAAGAAAACGTATCCGGCTTACTTTGGTACATACTCACAATTTCAGGAAATAAGAGATTTCACAGACAAATTTGAAAACTTGTTTCTAATTGGACGAAACGGAATGCATAAATACAATAATCAGGATCACTCAATGTTAACTGCAATTACTGCAGTAAATAATATTATAGATGGTAATACTTCAAAAGCGAATATTTGGGATATAAATACGGAAGAAGAATATCACGAAAAAAAATAATTAATGAAAACTAAATTAACAATACTTGTTATACACCCACTTTTTGTCTCGATATTCTTGTTTACAATAATCTTTATTATATCAGCATTTATGCTAATGAATTGTGATGAAGGAGTTTGGCATTATGTCGGACGTATATGGGCGCAAAATGGTATCCCTCCATATATTAGTGCCGTTGAAAATAAAACTCCGGGGATTTTTATACTTTATGCGATTTCTTATAAGATTTTTGGACTAAATCTTTTATTTGTAAGGCTATTGGCTATGTTAGCTTTAGTTTCTAATGCTCTAATTGTATATAAGATTGCTAATAAGATTTACAGCACAGAAACGGCTGTTTTTGCGATGTATATTTTTGGACTTACAAATATGTGGGGTATGTTTAGTGGTGGGTTTATAGCTCATACCGAAACATTTATGTTGTTTTTTTCTACTTTCTCCATTTGGTTGCTAATCAGTTTGGAAAATAGATCAAATAAGAAGGTTATTGTATTTTTTGCAGGAATTTTAATGGGAATGTCTATAGCATTTAAGCAAATCGCAATTATGACAGCGTTTACAGGCATTCTTCTTTGTATGTTTTACGATAAGAATCAGACTTTTTCCCAAAGAATTACTCATGCAATTACTTTTGTATTAGGCATTTTCCTAATTACCTTTGCTAGTATACTTCCAATACTCCTAAGTGGTGGAGCTATCAATGATTATATTGATGGTGCCTGGTTAATTCTTTTAAACTCAGGGTCCAGCGCAAACTTCTCTAATTATTTTGATAGTTTTCTGAATACAATTGTGTTGTCTCGAATTGCCCTTCTGTTTAGTTTTCTATTATTGATATTTAAATTCAAGCCCTTACTGAAAGATAAAACCTTTTTATGGCTATTGCTTTGGTTTGTTATTGATTTTATAGGTGTAAATGCTTCAGGGCATTATTATGGACATCAAATAAAACAAATGATGCCTTCATTATCCATAATTATCGGAATTTTATTTACTGAATTATTGAAAAATATTTCCAGCAAACAATTTTTTAGAATAAATACCCAGCTTTGGATGCTCCTAATAGTCATTTTGTTATTTTTACCATATGGAGGAATAAGGAAGGGGCTGACTAATTTCGTTAATCGGGGCAAAAAAAATCAGGATGAAAAACTTGGACTTTGGTTAAGGAATAATACTTCAAAAAACGAAAATATTTACATTTTAGGTGGTTTTTATTCCAATATATTAGCATATTCGGATCGAACTTCGGCTAGCAAATACGTCAATACTATTTTTTTAACCTCAAAAAAAGAAAAAACTAAATTATTGGATGATCTAAGCAAAAATAAACCTCGTTACATAGTTGAATGTAACTTTGACCAAGAAAAAAATCTTATGGTTGGAAGCGAAACTTTAGAATTTATCAAATCTAACTATGTCGTTGAAAAAGAAAGTGCTGAATTCAATGTTTTGATAAGAAAAGATATTCGCTCAAAATAAGAATAAAATTATTTCTTATAATATTTCATTGCTTCGGGCAGATATTCTTTCAGTTTCGCTATACGATTAGCATCCGAAGGGTGGGTGCTCATAAATTCGGGAGGTGCACCTTGCGAACTGGCAGCCATACGTTCCCAAAATGAGATGGCCTCGTTCGGATCGTAACCAGCCATGGCGATAAAGATGAGTCCCAATTGATCGGCTTCGTATTCATGTTTGCGAGAATAGGGCAACATAACGCCAAGTTGCGCTCCAATGCCATAAAGTGCATTAATTCCGGTTCGTGTAGCTTCTGATTTATTGGCCAATAGCACATCGGTGAGCGAAGCACCGTATTGCAATAATAGTTGCTGGCTTAATCGTTCGCTACTGTGTTTTGCAACTGCATGAGCCACTTCGTGTCCCATCACTACCGCGATTCCATTTTCATCTTTTGCCACAGGAAGTATTCCTTCGAAAAAAACGACTTTTCCGCCCGGCATACAAAAAGCATTCACTGTGGTGTCTTTTACAAGATTAAATTCCCACGCGTAATTGGCTATTTCCGATTCGTGTCCGTTGTTTTTCAAATAGTTTTCCACGACTGAGGATATTTTCGTTCCGACTTTTTTTATCAATTCGGTGTCTGTCATATCTTTTGATGCCGGAACAGAATCGATAAACTCTTTATAGCTTTGGGAACTCATTGAAAGAATTTCGGCATCAGGAACGAGGATTAATTGTTTTCTTCCGGTGAGGAGCACATTGGAGCAAGATGCCAGAACAAGAGTTAGCAATATGAGAGAGAATATTTTTTTCATATATCGATATTTTTATTAGTGAATACTTCGTTTTAGCTCCCAATATTTTATCTTTGCAAAGATAATTAATCGTTTTAATTAATTTAAAAATAGCTATTAAATTGTAAATCCCCATGACGAAAGGGACTGGCAGTTTTAATAAACCTATTATTTCCTTATCATGGTTGTACTGAAAATCATAAAATATTTTTGGAAATCGTTGTTGATTGTTTCCGTAATATCATACCTTTCGTTTGCTTCACCATCAACGTTTAAAGAGATTCCCACTTTCGAAAATGAAGATAAGTTGGTTCATTTACTTATGTATTTCGGTTTAGCAGTGGTGCTGATTTTTGATTTTAGGCGTGCTGGAATCAATAACAGAAATTTGTTAGCATTTGTTTTAATTTGTTTGATTTTTCCTGTTGTTTTTGGTGGAAGCATTGAATTGATGCAGGAAAATTTCTTTCCTCCGCGCACGGCAAGCTGGGTCGATTGGATGGCCGACACAGCCGGAGTGTTGCTTGGCTGGTTGGCAATGAGCGTAATAAAACCTCTTAAGGCGATAAAATAGAACGACATAACCTTTTACTATGAACGATGAACAACTTAAGTATAAAATTGGAATTACACTCATAAAAGGCATCGGCAACAATTTGGCGAAAAATCTGATTGCTTATGTTGGAAGTGTGGAAGGCGTTTTTAGTGAGACACAACGAAATTTGGCTAAAATTCCGGGGATCGGCGAAGTACTTTCGCGTGAGATTGTCTCGCAAAATGTGCTTCAAAGAGCAGAAAAAGAGGTGGAATTCATTCTTAAAAATAAAATTCGACCATTTTATTTTATGGATAAAGAATATCCATATCGATTGAAAGAATGTGCTGATTCTCCTATCATGATTTACGGCAAAGGGACTAATGATTTTAATGGCGGAAAATTTGTTGCAGTTGTAGGTACAAGAAACGCCACAGAAGCGGGGAAAGAAAATTGTCGGAAGTTGATTGATGATTTATCCAAAAATCATACTAACATTACAATCGTAAGCGGATTGGCTTACGGAATTGATATTTGCGCTCACAAAGCGGCACTCGATACCGGACTGTCCACAGTTGGTATTGTTGGTCATGGTCTGGATCGGATTTATCCGTCGATGCATCGCTCGGTGGCAGAGAAAATGCTGGAAAAAGGAGCTTTACTTACCGAATATTTAAGTGAAACAAATCCCGACAAACAAAATTTCGTTCAACGAAACCGTATTATCGCCGGAATGTGCGATGCACTTGTGGTTGTTGAATCGGCTACCCGAGGAGGTGCGCTAATTACCGCTGACGTGGCCAACGATTATAATCGCGACGTTTTCGCATTTCCGGGCAGAGTAAGTGACGAATGGTCGGGCGGATGTAATGCGCTGATAAAGCAAAATAAAGCTTCGTTGATAGAATCGGCCGACGATTTGTTGAAGTTTATGAATTGGGAATCTCAAAGATCCATTTCGAATGTACAAACGGCATTGTTTGTCGATTTGTCGGACGAAGAGCAGACTATTGCTTCTATGCTTCGGCAAAATACCGATGGGTTGCAGTTGAACGAACTTGCAGTTCATTCGGCAAAGCCCGTAAGCAAAATATCTTCTTTGTTGTTGGAAATGGAATTTAAGGGCATTGTAAAATGCTTGCCGGGGAATTTATATAAAATAGTGAAATAAGAATTTGTTGCGATGTATAGTAAAGAAGAATTAAAGCAGTTGAAAAAAGAATTTTGGGAAGGTTTTGGCGTATATTGCAGTCAGGTTCCGGCATTGAAGCGGCGGAAAAGCAAGTTTATGCTTTACAATACCAAAATGAAAGGCGTAGAAATGAAATTCGATGCTACGCGCGAAGGGGCATTTGTTATTTTGGAAATAAACTTGCCAAGCGAAAAAGCGCGTTTGGATAAGTTTGAGCAATTTGAGCAATACAAATCTATCATGGAAAAGAATTTTCCTGACGGATTAATATGGGATTTTGCTTATGTTCGCGAAACAGGAAACGAAGTTTGCCGCATTTATACACAAAAAACCGGAATCGATATTCATCGCCGTATCCAATGGATGGAATTCTACCAGTTTTTGTCTGCCGAAATGCTGAAACTGGAAAAAGCATTCAAAATGGTGAAGGAAGTGATAGAATAAACAAAAGGTTCACTGATTTGCTAGTGAACCTTTTTTGTTTCCTTAAAAAAACTAATTGGGAAGATTACTTCAATGGAACATATCCTACGCTTTCCACAATTTTTTGTCCTTCAGCCGAAAGCACGAATTTTACGAACGGTGAGTTCTTAACTTCCGATTTCTTTTCGTAGTAGAAATATAGCGGACGTACAATTGGGTAAGTTTTGTTGATCGCATTTTTCATCGATGGTTCTACGAATTTTTTACCGTCGAACGAAGCATGAATAGCTTTTACGCTTTTGTTGATATAGGCCAACCCAACGTAACCAATAGCACCTTTAGTTTGGCTTACCGATTGGATAATAGCTCCTGTAGCAGGCATACTCAAAATTGAGTTTACATAGTTTTTGTTCAACAAAACGTGTTCTTTGAAAAATTCGTAAGTTCCTGAACTTGTTTCGCGTGAGTAAGGGATGATTTTCAAATCTTGTCCACCTACTTGTTTCCAGTTCGTAATTTTTCCGGTGAAAATTCCTTCCAATTGTTCGCGTGTAAGATTCGAAACCGGATTTGCAGGATTTACTACCACTGCCAAAGCATCGTAAGCGATAATTTTCTCAACAATTGATTTTCCAGCTTCCTGACATTTTACTTTTTCGTCGAATTTCATTTTACGAGAAGCCATTGCGATGTCGGTTGTTCCTTCCATAAGAGCGGCTATACCCACACCACTACCACCGCCAATCACGGTCACGGCTTGTTTGTTACTTTTCATAAATACTTCGGCTTCTTTTTGAGCTAAAGGTA
Organism: Paludibacter sp.; assembly: GCA_037446675.1. Lineage (GTDB taxonomy): Bacteria > Bacteroidota > Bacteroidia > Bacteroidales > Paludibacteraceae > Paludibacter. Next base: position 1,308 of record JBBIID010000012.1, on the reverse strand, counting down.
ATACGGTGTCACTTCCTTTTACTTTTTGAGCATAGAATGAAGGTGCTATCGCGCACAACATCATTACTGATAAAAATAGTTTTTTCATCTTTATTTAATTATTAAAAGTCGTTGTTTTAAAATTTATATTGTAGTCTTATTGTCAATACATTATCAGGGCGATCAACGGTGTAACCGCTCACTGTTGTTTTTTCGTTAATGTTCATATCATAATAAGCCATTAGGCGAACATTTGTATTCATGCGATACATATAACCAAACCCAATCGTTTGATAAGCAACATCTGCTTTATTTGTTTTTGCAACTCCAGCCGAAGCACTTCCTGTTCCAATATTCATGCCTGCGATATCAGTATTTGGGTCGTAATAGTCATATTTCACCGTCAAACTGTGCTTTGTATCGCCAATATCCTGCACTAAATGGACGTATGCGCCCGAAAAATTGCGAATGTACGTGTCGGTTGGTTTTGCCGTTTTGTTATCAGAATCAAATCCGGGAATCAGTCCCGATTTTGGACTGCTCGAATTATCCGATCTGCCCGGTTGTTGTCCCAATATATATTCACCACGAATCGTAGTTAATCCAATTCCGGTATTAATGCTGAATTGTCCGTCGAATCCTAGATACTGGCGGTTGGCAAAACCGTTTTTGTTGGTTTCAGTACTATCAGCTACAAACAAACCGTTGTTCATTTTGTAAATATTTTTTGTCGATTGTGCTACCGAACCTGAGTAAAACGAAACTCCCAAACCATATTTAGAATTTTGAGTTGTTTGGTTGTACGACAGATGTCCGATAAGATCTTTTTTGCTGTCGGTATCCAAATAAATTCCATTTCCGGCAAACAACCCTATTTCTAGTTTCAATGGGTTCCAAGCCGATGTTTTTGGTGCTTGGAAAGTGAGCATTCCACCTAAATCTTTTTCGTCGGGGAATAATGTTTGAATCATTCTGCTTCGTTCGGGCGATTCTATTTTAGAAGAAGAATACGCAACTTCGTAGCCAAACGGACGATCGTAAACTCCACCTTTTAACGACACAATACCTATCCATGGATCGAGTGCACTTAAATACACATCTTTAATTCCAATTGATTTTTCTGTGATATCCAATTCCAACGCTCCTTGTACACCTTCATCGGTGTAAGTAGCCTTCAAACGTCCGCGACGAATTCCGAAACGGTTAAAATCATGTGTTTCACTAGCCGCTTTTCCTGCTCCTACCTTTGTAGAGCCTAATGAGTCGGCCGATTCACATTGTGCCTGAATATAACCGCTGAGCTTAAATTTCTTGGCGGTTTGGTTAGCA
>JBBIID010000011.1:2879-17316 GCA_037446675.1 Paludibacter sp. | reverse complement strand
TCAGCCAAACAGAAAAATGAAAAAATAGAAGTTCTGGAAGAAAGACCTGTGCTCGAATTTCCATTAAATTCCCCTGAGGATGCGCGCAGAGCTTTCATTTATTCGGAAATTTTCAATCGCAAATATTAATTACACAAAAGATTTTCAGCAAATTACAATTAAATTCAAACATTTTGTGAAAAATAATGCTGTTAAACACAAAAGCACTTGTATTTGATTAAAAAAAAGCTTGTATATTTGCAGCATATTTAAATATTCATACAATTCAATAAGAGTTCCGGCTTGCATTTGTCGGAATTCTTTTTTGTTATATACTTCTAAAATAAACCTAAAAAAAGAGATAAAACTATGGCAGTAACTTATATGACAGCCGAAGGTTATAAAAAACTGGTTGATGATTTAAACGAGTTGGAAAGTGTTCAACGTCCCGCAATTTCGAAGCAAATTGCTGAAGCTCGTGACAAAGGAGATTTATCGGAAAACGCCGAGTACGATGCAGCAAAAGAAGCGCAAGGTTTGCTCGAAATGAGAATCTCAATTCTTAAAGAAACAATTGCTTCGGCAAGAATGATTGACGAATCGAGAATTAATACAAATGAAGTACAGATATTGACCCGTGTAAAAATTAAAAACACAAAAACGGGACAAATCATGTCATATATGATTGTTTCGGAAAGCGAAGCTAACTTCAAAGAAGGCAAACTTTCGGTTACAACTCCAATTGCAAAAGGATTGCTTGGTAAAAAAGTAGGACAAACGGCTACTGTTTCAGTTCCATCGGGCGTTATGGAATTCGAAGTTATCGAAATCAGTTTGTAATTTTCAACGTTAATCACCAAAAACTTTACTTATATGACAATATTCAGCAGGATAATAGCAGGGGAAATCCCATGTTATAAAATAGCGGAGAACGACCGTTTCTTTGCCTTTCTGGATATAAATCCTATGACAAAAGGTCACACATTGGTTATTCCGAAACAGGAAGAAGATTACCTATTCAACCTAGACGACCAATTACTATCTGAAATGATTGTTTTTTCGAAAAAAATAGCTGTGGCTATTGAGAAAAGCGTTTCGTGCGTGAGAGTAGGCGTTGCAGTAATTGGCTTGGAAGTACCACATGCCCATATTCACCTGATTCCGATTAGCAAAGAATCGGATATGAACTTCAAAAATCCAAAGCTCAAACTTTCAGCCGAAGAAATGACTGAAATTGCTGCTAACATAAGGCAAAATCTTTTGTAAATAACGTTGTCAATAAAATACGATAGCCGAAATGAGTTTATTCATTTCGGCTATTTTTTTCTGCCCTTACTACTATTTTTACATTAAGTAACATTCTATTTAATACAAATTAGTGAGAGTCATGTTCAATAAAAACCTGATAATTAATAAAATAAATTTATTTATCTAAATTTATTTTATTTTTATTCGAACAAAATCACTTTAAATTTGGTTTTAATTTGTAAAAATTTAATTATATAACGCATTCCGCGAACGTTGTTAATTAAAATAGCTAAAACACATTGAGACTTTGCAACCTGAATAAATCTGCTAACCATTGAAATTATGCTAAGAAAACTCTTCGGGATATTCCTGTTATTCTTCATTTTAAGTCCGATTATATTTTTTTCGATTTGGTTTTTTACTCCGGCAAAAAAGCTGGATATTCTGATATTGGATAAAACTGTGCTCACTAGCAAAGCTCAGGAACATATTTCATTCAGCTGGATTCTGAATTACGACAATTATGTTCGTACCAATAATAAATCGTACCAAAATAATATCGATTATTTTGGGTTCTTCCCAAACGACAGCGGAAAATACGTTATAAAGGACTTTAATAAATTTGATTCCATAGCACTGGATTCACTTTCAAAAGCTTACGACATGGTTTATTATACCGATTTGTATGGCATTTACGAAGGCGAATGGCACGAACAATATCCGAATGTTATTCCCGAGTATTCAAGTTATGTAGACAAATCACTCGAACATACTCCCAGAATTTATGGCGGAATGACTTTCAAAGAAATGGGACTTCTCAAAAAAATGAAAGAGCAGAAAAAACTTATTCTTGCTGAATTTAATGTGATTGCATCCCCTACCCCAACAGATATTAGAAAAGCTTTTGAGGATGAATTTGGCCTAAAATGGTCCGGCTGGGTCGGAAGATATTACGAAACTCTCGACACAACAGTTAACAAAGAACTGCCACGCTGGATGAAAACAAATTATAGGCTACAACATCACGACAATTGGCCTTTTACTAAGTCGGGAATTGTATTTGTGCGCGACGACGATAAAATTGAAATTTTGGAGAACGAAACTCATTTAAAAATTGAAGTTCCCATTATTCATACATCGAAAAAATACATGGATAAATATGGTTTACCCGAAGAAATGAAATATCCGTTTTGGTTCGACATTATTTCAACCGGCAAAACAAACAATATTGTTTCCATGTATAAAATAAGTCCAAACGAAAATGGAAGTGAATTATTAAGAGTTTTTGGAATTCCTGAGACTTTCCCAGCAGTTATTGAGCACGATAGTCCCGATTATAAATTTCATTATTTCGCTGGTGATTTTTCCGACAGTTCTATTGGGCTCAACTCATCAAAGTTTAAATATATCAATCTGTTCAGTAAATTTTCGTACCGACTTAGTCCACAGGAACGAGTTAGCTTCTTTTGGGATTATTACAGGCCAATGGTTCGTGAAATAATGGATGAATATTACACAGAAACGAAAGACAAAAAAGGGAAATAAAAAAGAATATCGCGAACCTGATTATTCTTCTAAAATCATTTTTACGTCCTTTACGGTGTTTTCATTCCGTTTGCGATTATACCGAATGGCACTTTTATAAGAGCCAAAGATATTCGACGTATAAAAAGCAAAAGAAACTGTTCCAAAGATGAATCCATAAGGATTTAAACCATCCTTATCGAATGATCGGTACGTGAGGTACGAAAATGCTGTAACGGCCAGAAATGCATACAAACCATCCTTCCATTGCTTCGTATAAAATTTACCGCTCCCGGGAATAATTCCAGAAAAAACGGCCGCAGCATATGGATTCTTGTAGTTGATAGATGATCCGATTTCGGAGATTTCATAGAGTTTACTTAGCCGCAAATCATCCTGACTTTTTAGCAAATAATTTTTCGATGTTTCTTTTGCTTCTGCCCAACGATACTGCATCAACAGCGATGCAGTTTTAAATTGCATTGATACATCAGGATCGAGAGTTCGGTTGGTGGCAATAAATTGATCGCAGTCATGATAACGTTTATCATCAAACAAAATTCTCACATTTTCAGCAGCAAAGTCACTATTTAAACAATTATTGAAGTCCGCCACAAAGCCATCCAACTTTGCTTTTGCAGTTTTTAAATCGTTCATCAATCGATACGACTGTATCAATCTCATTTTAGCCAGCGAATCGTTTGGTTCCAGAAAAACCACACGTTCATATTCTATAGCCGACAAATCGTAAAGCTTATTTTCAAACAAATACGCAGCGTATCTGCTTGAATTTTTATAATTCAAAAGACTGTCCTGAGCTTTAGCGATTTGGCAAGTAAAACTAACCGAAATCAAAATTAAAAATAACAGTTTACGGTTCATCCTGCAATTTTCCAGTTTTTAAATTTGTATTATAATGAGTATGATCGGCAAATCCATGACACCTCAACAACCTATCAGTTCCGTCAAGAAAGCCAACAAACATACCTTCTTTCTTAATTGCCTCCATCATATAAACTGAACAACTTGGAGTAAAAATACAAGCATCAACATCTTGCGAAGACAAAAACTTTTTATAAAACAGGAAAGCTGTAGAAATCAACAATGATATTTCCCGTTCTGAATCAATCGTATATTTATTAAATTCATTTCTATCGTTTTTGCCATCAGGTTTAGTCATAAATGGCTCATTCGTATTTAATAACGACAAAATACGAACTGAATTTTCCGTCTTATTGAAATTTCTTCTTTCATCTGCATAATGATAAGCATGCAAAATACCTCCCATATAATATCTTGCAATCATCGGAAACAGTAAAACATTCAATGGTTGAAGAAAATAACCAATGCTACTTAATGCGGCCAACAAAAAAAATGAATTGAATCCTTCGGAATAATGACCTGAAAACATTTGTCCTAGGCCAGGAACTATTGCGCTAAAACATGCCGGAATGTAAGGTTGGTGACGATAAGATTTTTTGAGTTCAACAAACTGCTGCTGAACGTTTGCAAGCAAAGCAGAGTCATTCGGATCAATGAGCTTAGAAAAATACTGGTACGAATTATCAAAATCGGTCAAGCCTAAACAAGCTACACCATTAAGAAATAGTTTTCTTTTGGTCTGAGTTGGAAAGTTGCCGACATTCATTTTGTCGAGCCCGACCAAAGCATCTCCATACTGCTTTTCCAATATCAGACAAGTTATTTTTTTTAAATATGCTTCGTTTCGAACACTATCCGAAATTGTATAATAACATATCGAATCACAAAAAGATTTTGCAAAATCGTAGTGCTCATTCAGCATATATGTATCTGCTACTTTTTGTGCCAGCAAAATTTTAGCACTATCTCCGACCGCAAAATAATAAGCTCTGCGATATTCATTCAACGCACTTTTATAATCTCCTGTTGCGAATAATGAATCCGCGAAAACTTCTGTTTGAGCTATATTTTGAGAATACACAGAGCTTGCTCCATAAATTAAGAATGCCAGAAGCATATAAAAATTAAGCAAACCTGCGATTTTAATCATTTTCTCAAAAAGTAAAAAAAAGCAGGTACAATCTTTCAAGAAAAAAGAATTGTACCTGCCTGTAGTGTAAAATAACCTAAAACTTATAAGCTACAGTTAATCCTGTTGTAAGCGGATCATACTTTGTAAGCCTGTCTATTTTAATATCAAAGTTCAAACTTCCTACTCTTGGACCTGTTCTGTGATATACAATTTCTTCTTTATCAAGCAAAGAACCTATTAGGTAGCCAATTCCAGCAGAAGCTCCAGTTGCTAAAACCATTTCCAAAAGATACGACCCCACGTTAAACTCGGAACCAGATCCCTGAAGACTACCATTTGCAGCTAAAATCCCACTAACAGCATAGAAACCTAAACAACCGCCTCCGCAACCAAGCGCCCAGTCTTTTGCTTTGCCCTGCGATGCCTGAATCAAAGATACATCTGATAATGAATATGTTTTCATAACACCGGCACTGGTAAAAGTCACCGACTCGTCACCGATAAAAGCTTTCGAACCTTTAACTACCAATCCATAATCCAAAGTAACTTTTACTTTACTATAAGTTTGCGACATGGCAACACCTGAAAATAACGTTGCTAACACAAAAACGATTACAAATTTTTTCATTTTGAATATTTTTTAATTCTAATAATAATTTGATTTACAATAATAAGCCAGTCTCTATCAGCGTAGAATTTATGATTGTAAAATTATAAAAAAAATGAATTAAATAACTATAAAAACGAAATTTATGTAAAAAAAATTATTCTAGCAATTACACGAATGCAAAAAAACAACAGAATGAAGCAAACTCATTACCGACAAAACAGGAATCAAAGTGCATTTGCGGTGAAGATTTTGATAATTTTTTGCCTTATTTCCTGAACTTGATTCAACAAGAAGGTATTTTTCAGTTTATTGTATCTCAATTTGGCTATAAATTTTCTAAATTTTCGATACCATAACAAAGCCCATTTACCCAATAGGAATTGACCAATAATAAAGAGCAAACAAGCCCACCACAATGAAGAAATAAGGTTAGCAAACAGCAACATTTGAATTAAATAAAACAAAGGAAATGTTACGATACCTAATCCGTAATGTAGTGAACTGAAAAAACCTAAGTATTTTGCTTTGAACACATATTTTCGCAGCAAAACAGGAGTAAAAAATGGCAAAACATTGAAAATAAAACCTAAAACAAATACAGGCGAGCCAATCACCAGCAAGAGACATTCACGCAAAAGTTCGGGCAATTTAAATGGTGCTTTCTCTAGAACACCCGTTTTAAGTTTCAATTTAAATAATCCATCTCGATATTCCTTTGTCAACGTATCAAGTTTCTGAATTACAGCAGGATTTTCTTTTTCTATTTTAGATAATTGCGTTGAAATATCCTGTCGACCAACGAATAAGGAATATTCGTCCGTCGGGGTATTTTTTTGTTCAAGCAACGGCCTGTTCGCTATCTCGATTACAGCCTCGAAACAATCGTAAAAATCAGTTGAATCTATATTCAACATAAGGTTGCTCAAATCTTCTTTCAATCGGTTTCGAATCGCATTGGTGGCCAACACGGGATTGTCGGAATATTGCTCCATATATTCTGCCACTTCAATCGGCTTTCCGTAGTTTACAATTATATGTTTCCCGTATTTGATATAGTCGCCATAATCAAGCCCAACAGGAACAATCTTAACGGTAGGGGTTGTGCCATACTTTAGCTGAGTCGCAAAGGCAATCCGAAAAATTCCCTTTACCAATGGTCGCAGCTTTTTTTGCTCGCCCTGATTTCCTTCAGGCATAATTCCAAGAGCTTTGTTGTTGTCAAGCACTTCGATGCAACGTTCAAAAATCTCTTGGTTTTTCCCCAAGTTCTCAACACCATCACGCATGCGAAAAGCCGGCATAATCTTAGTAAACGTGAGCAAACGTGCGGCCATTTTATTATTAAACATATCAGCTCGCGCGAGAAAGACAATAGAATCTTCGTGAGGAATCGTTGCCAAAATAGCTAAAGCATCCATTAAGGCATTGTTATGATTCGGAGCAAAAATAACCGGCGAAGCATGAGGAATATTTTCTTCGCCGATTACAATAAATTTGCTGTAAAATTTTCGAAATGTGGAAGTTACATAACGCTTACTAATATCATAAGATGGCGTAAAGTCGTATATTTTAGACATATAAAAAAACTAATTTGAACCTATTTTATTACGAAATCAATTAGGCTCTTTGCGAGACCAGAGACCAGCAATAGTTAAACCTGAAATGATGTGCCAGATACCCCACCAGGCTGTGATAAACAACATGCCTCCCAAAGCCATATCGTGAGGGAAAATTTTTGTATTGAAAAGTAAAACCAAACCAAGTCCTGAATTTTGGATTCCGGTTTCAATCGTTACTGTTCTGCGATCTTTATTTGGGAGTTTAAACAAAGTGCCTAACGTAAATCCCGTTCCGAAAGCCAGAAAATTATGAACCAGTACGATAAAAAAGATGTAGTAAATATATTTCAAAAATAGTTGTAAATTATTGGCAAAAGCCAATACAACCATCAATAAGAAAAATACTATCGATAAAATCTGGATTGTTTTTTTGAGTTTTTCGGTAATTTTCGGAAAATATTTTGCAAACAAAATTCCAAGAATAAGCGGAACTCCAAGCAAAATAAATACTGTTTGAAACATCTGAGCATTATCAATTTCAAGCGGTTTTAAAATATCTCCTGCTGTTCTGTTTGCAATAAATTTCATGTACAGACCTCCCCAAAAAGCGAAATTGAACGGAGTGGAAATAGTTGCTAATAAGGTAGTAGAGGCCGTAAGTCCAATCGATAGTTCGGTGTTTGCTTTCGAAAGCGAGGACATAAAATTAGAGATATTCCCCCCCGGACAAGCAGCCACCAAAATCATTCCCATAGCAACTGTTGGAGTGATATATTTATTCAAAACTATAACTAACAAAAAGGTTACCAATGGAAGAAAGAAAAGTTGCGAAACTAATCCCACAATAGTCGATCTCGGGTCTCTTATCAAATTAGTAAATTGCTTGGGTTTTATGCCGAGCGCGACACCAAACATAATAAAGCTAAGAATCAGATTGATAACATGCATTCCCGATGCCGAAAAATTAATCCTAATAGGATCAAGCTGGAGTAAAGATTCGTACATACTTTTGTATTTTTAAACAATTTATGCTACAAATATATAAAATTAATTTTGTTGCACAGGTATTAAAAGTCCTATTTACAGAAAGCATATCAAAGAAAATACATTTTTTCATACCTTTGCGATTATTCAGTAAGTTATTAAATTTTACTTTGCAAATTATGAAAAAAACAATCATCTTCATTTCCTTCTGTTTCCTATTTTTTTCAAGTGTTTTTGCCGAGGACACAGACTCCATATCGCCACTGCCGAGAGTAAGTTTTGAAACCAACTATGGAAAAATTGTGGTTGAACTTTACCCGGAAACAACCAAACACCGTGACAATTTTATTAAACTCGTAAAAAGTGGTTTCTACAATGGCGTTTTATTTCATCGGGTAATTGCCGACTTTATGATTCAAGCCGGCGACCCTCATTCTAAAAAAGCATTGCCGGGAACTACATTAGGCTCGGGAGATGTAGGCTATACCATCCCTGCCGAATTTGTTTATCCGCAATATTATCACAAACGCGGCGCTTTGGCGGCTGCTCGTCAGGGCAATGATACAAATCCGAAAAAAGCTTCTTCGGGTTGCCAGTTTTATATTGTACAAGGACATCTATTTTCGAATGCAGAATTGGATGCATTGGAAAGGAAAAAAGAAAGAACTTTGGTAGATAAATTTTACAAAGAAAAAATGAAATCGGACAAAGCCTATGCATCAAAAGTTCGGTTAGAAAAAAATCCAGACAAAGCAATGGTTTTGCGCGATTCAGTTATGAAGGACATCCGCGATACTTTGAGACTTAATCCTACTTATAAATTCACAGAAAAACAACGTGCCGATTATACAACAATTGGAGGAACTCCGCACTTGGATGGTGAATACACCGTATTTGGTCAGGTAGTGGAAGGTTTGGATGTGGTGGAAAAAATTTCTAAAACAAAAACAGGAAAATTCGACCGACCAATTGAAAATGTGAAGATATTGAAGGCAAAATGTCTGTAAAACTCACGAATAAATTTTAAAGGGTCGAATTGAAAATTTCAATTCGACCCTTTTTGTTGTAAAATTTATCAAACTATCATTATTTTACAATGCCCGCAAAGCCCATGAACGCCATGGCCAACAGGCCGGCAGTAAGCAGAGCAGCAGGAGTTCCTTGCATTCCCTTTGGCAATTTTACCATACTTAATTGTTCGCGGATACCGGCGAAAAGAATCAACGCCAAGCCAAAACCTACAGCCGTAGAAATAGCAAATACCACGCTCTGAACTAAGTCATAATCTTTTTTTACCACAAGTAGCGCCACTCCTAGAATAGCACAGTTCGTAGTAATAAGCGGAAGGAAAACACCTAACGCCTGATATAATGCCGGAGATATTTTTTTCAGAATGATTTCGACCAACTGCACCAACGCCGCGATAACCAGAATAAAGGTGATGGTCTGTAAGTAACCGATTTGGAAAGGATCCAACACCGATTTTTGAATAATATACGTAATAACCGTAGCAATAGTCATTACGAAAGCCACAGCACCACTCATTCCCAAAGCCGTTTCAATTTTTTTAGAAACGCCAAGGAAAGGACAAATACCAAGAAATTGCGACAATACAATGTTGTTTACAAATACCGCACTTATGAAAATTAAAATATAACTCATAATAAATTATTTTTTACTTGATAAATCTAAATTAAACGACTCAGGCTTTTTTCAGCTTATTCATTATTGCAATGAGGTATCCCAACGCGATAAATGCTCCGGGAGCTAACACGAAAACCAGCATTCCGTAGTTTTCTGGGAAAATAGATAACCCGAAAATTTTTCCTGTTCCCAAAAACTCGCGAACAGTTCCCAATAATGTTAATGAAAACGTAAATCCTAATCCCATGCCCAGTCCATCGAGTAATGAGTCGAAAACAGAGTTTTTAGAAGCAAAAGCTTCCGCACGTCCCAACACGATACAGTTCACAACAATAAGCGGAATAAAGATTCCTAAGCTTTCGTACAAAGCCGGAAGATAAGCTTCCATCAGCATTTGTATTATACTTACAAAAGTAGCAATCACCACTACGTAAGCCGGAATACGAACCTGATCTGGAATTACATTTTTCAACAAAGAAATGGCAATATTGGAACCTACCAAAACAAATAGCGTAGCCAATCCCATTCCCATACCGTTTGCGGCCGAAGAAGTGGTAGCTAAAGTAGGACACATTCCTAAAATCAAAACCAACGTCGGATTTTCCTTTATCAATCCATTGGTAATAATTTTCAATTTTGAATTTTTCATTGTAGCTGTTATCTTTTTTTATTTTTTGTGGAACTTCACATTCCAACTTAAAATCTCTTTGTCTATTATTTCTCTGGTACGTTGGCAGAATAAGAATCGTAAGCATTCTGAACAGCGCCTAGAAATGCTTTTGAACTGATTGTAGCCGCTGTAATTGCATCTACATTTTTCACGGTCATCGAAGTGACAGCCGGATTCAAGCCTTTAATGTTTTGTTTTCCTTTCGGTGTTTTGAACCACTCGCCCATTTTAGCACCAAGCCCCGGAGTTTCGTTTTGTTCCAGAACAAAATAATCTATTATTTTCCCTTCTTTGTCGAAACCTACAATAATGTTGACACGTCCGTTATATCCTCTCACCGTTACAGTTTCCACTGCCGAACCAACAAATTGATTGTCTTTGTCATACGCGCGATAGGTTTTTGTCGATTCCTGACCTTCAGTTTTCACAATCGGTTCAGCATCGATATGATCGTATGGAGGTAATACGTTTTTTATTGCGTTTTGTTGTTTCGCGATTTTAGCCTGAGCAATCGGGTCTTTTGTGTATGTATAAACCGAAGCCAGTGCAAAAGCGGCAAACATTGTAATGGCTGACAGTACCAACACCATGTTTTTGAAATTTGACTTTAATTTTGCCATGTTGAATAATGCTTATTCTTTATCGTTATTTGTCGTGTTTTTCAGTAATTGGTCAATTATTTTTTGACTTTAATTTTTTCACCAAAACGTTTTGGCTTAATGTAAGTGTTGATAAGCGGTGTGAACGCATTCATAATCAGAATGGCAAACGAAACACCTTCAGGATAAACCGGCGAAATACGAATAATTACCGTTAATAATCCAATTCCTATACCGTAAATCAACATTCCCAGTTTAGTCATTGGCGAAGTAACATAGTCGGTTGCCATGTAAATTGCTCCCAACAACAATCCACCAGAAAGAATATAATCGATTGGAGAAACAATGTAACTTTCGGGTGCAGCCAAATGAAGAATATAGATAAACACAGCCGATGTAGCTAGAATACTTACCGGAATATGCCACGAGATTACTTTTTTATACAACAAATAAGCAAAACCCAACAGCAACGCAAAACCGGAAACTTCACCCATAGAACCTCCGATATTTCCAATCAACAAGTTCAAGGTATCGGGTTGAATGCCGAAGTTCATATTTCGCAAAGTGGTTGGCGCTGTCACTGCATCAAGATAGTGCATGCTTAATGGTTCAGGAACGGGCCAGCTTGTCATCGCCACCGGGAACGAAATAAGCAGGAATACGCGAGCTACCAATGCAGGATTAAACGGATTATTTCCCAAACCGCCGAAACTCATTTTTGCAATACCAATAGCCACCAGCGAACCAACGATAACAATATAAATCGGAATATTGGAAGGCAGATTGAAAGCAAGCAACAAACCTGTTAGAGCTGCCGATCCATCTTTAATCGTGGTATCTCCTTTTAGTATAAATTTTTGTATCAGATATTCGAACAATACACACGAAACCATTGCCGTAAGGCTTACGATTAACGCTCCTAGCCCGAAATAATACAACGCCACAAAATACGCCGGCATCAAAGCTATAATTACAGCCTGCATATTCTTCGAAATTGAATCACCGCTATGAATATGTGGCGCTGGCGAAATAATTAGTTTATCCATATTTATTAGTTACAAGTAGACGAGTTACTTAGTTATGAGTTATAAATTATGAGTTATGAATTATCAACTTTTACGTGCTTGTCTCGATCTTATAATTCCACCCACTGTTGATTTTCCAAAACGGATATAGTCGAGCAAAGCGCGATTTGAGGGACAAGTATAACTGCAACTTCCGCATTCGATACAATCCATTACTCTATTGCTTTCCATTTCAGGCCACATTTCTCTTTCGCTCTGACTCATCAACAAATAAGGCTCTAATCCCATTGGACAAACATTTACACACTTACCGCAACGAATACAGTTTTGCATTTTTTTGCGCAGCGATTCCATATTCTGGATAAACAGCACTCCTGCACTCCCTTTTGCCATGGGTACATCCAATGTCATCAGTGAGCGTCCCATCATAGGGCCACCGCCAATAATTTTCCCGGTATCGGCAGGAACTCCACCCGCCTGATCTACCACTTCAGAAAGCATGGTTCCGAGGCGAACCAAATAATTTCCCGGATTTGTTGTCGATTTTCCGGTAACGGTCATTACACGCTCGAACAACGGTTTGTTTTTCTGAACAGCTTCGTACACGGCGAAAGTAGTTCCTACGTTTTGCACCACAGCACCTACTTCTATTGGCAGTGCTCCACTTGGCACTTGACGACCGATAGCTGCATCAATCAATTGTTTTTCACCACCCTGTGGATATTGAACTTTCAACGCTGCAACTTCAACTCCATTGAATTCTTTTGCCAATTTATGGAATAATGCGATAGCGTCTTTCTTATTATTTTCGATTCCAACAACCGCACGTTTCACATCCAGCGCTTTCATCAAAATGGAAATACCCACCATTATTTCTTCGCCTTTTTCGAGCATCAACTGATGGTCGCAGGTAAGATATGGCTCGCACTCAACAGCATTGATAACCAACACTTCGGCTTTTTTACCGGGAGGAGGCGAAAGTTTTACGTGCGCAGGGAACGTTGCACCACCCAAACCAACAATTCCGGCTTCGGCAACTTTCTTTATAATTTCTTCTTTCGTAAGGTTGCATTCGCGCACAACAGTCTCAGTGCGGTCGATTGTTTCCAACCACTCATCTCCATCTACATCGATAAACACGGCAGCACGTTTGTAACCCGATGCATCGAGTTGAACATCGATTTTGTTCACCTTACCCGACACCGACGAATGAACATTCGCCGAGATAAAACCGTTTGCCTTACCAATCACCTGCCCCACCTTTACGATATCGCCTTTTGCCACCACTGCCTCGGCAGGTGCGCCAATATAATGCGCCAAAGGAATAGCAACCTGTTTTGGAAGATTTGCTGTTTTAATTTTTTGACCTGCTGAGAATTTATTTTCTGCAGGATGAATACCGCCAATTCTGAAAGTTCTCATATATTGTTCCTAAACCCCGTTTCGGGAATTAAGTTAGTTTTCTGTTAGTATTAAATAATTTTATCAGGCTTCGACCGCAGTTTCCTCAGTTTTTACTTTGCGCGGTGGAAAATTAAGCTCTAAAATAGAATTTGTAGGACAAACCTCCACACATTTGCGGCAAAGCTTACATTTATCGTCGTGAATAAACGCAAGATTATTTTCGATGGTTATTGCATCGTGAGGACAAACTTTAGCACATTTCGAACAACCAATACATCCAACGTCACAAGCCTTTTTAGTGATTGGGCCTTTGTCCTGACTACGACAACTTACGTAAATGCGGCGCGATTTAGGACCTTTTTTGCGTAATTCAATCAACAGTTTAGGACAAGCTTTCACGCAAGCACCACAAGAAGTACATTTATCTTCGTCTACTTCTGGAATCATCGTTACGGGATTCACATGAATAGCATCGAACTGGCAGGACAATTCACAGTCGCCAAGTCCCAAACAGCCCCACGAACATCCTGTTTCGCCGCTATAAAGGTTATGAGCAATAAAACAGTGATTTACACCGTCGTATTTATTTTTACGCGGACGATTGTCGCAGGTACCGGAACAACGTACCACTGCAACGGTAGGTGCTGCGGCCACGACTGTTTTTCCAAGAATGTCGGCCACTTTTTCCATGGTTGGCGTTCCACCCACCGGACACAACAGTCCATCCAACGTATCAGCCTTTACACAAGCTGATGCAAAATTTCTACATCCCGGGAAACCGCAACCACCACAGTTAGCCGCTGGCAATGCTGCTTCCACTTCGTCGATACGGGGATCTTCGAATACATGGAATTTTTTCGAAACAAAAAACAAAATCACAGCCGCCAGTGCGCCTACAACAACCAGCGTTAGTATTGAAACAAGAATTAAATTCATCGTGATAATTTTACATTATTTTCCATTCTCAAAAAAAACGGACTTCTTTATATATGCTATTATTGATTGTTATTCAAGCGTATCTTTTCTGATCGAAAACTGGAATTTGGATTTCAGTTTCTTATTAAAAAAAGACAGGATTAAGTAATACGGCAGCAGCACAGAAAGCGCCAAAGTGCCGGACAGAGCTTCATTATCGGTATAAGACCTTAGAATGAGCAACGAAAGAAGAATGATAGTG
>JBBIID010000011.1:0-2869 GCA_037446675.1 Paludibacter sp. | reverse complement strand
AGGAATAACAAAGGCAAGCAAAACAGCCTGAAGGCCAATGGAACTTTTACCATAAACGGTTACGCGATCGCCTATATGGAAAGAAGGATCGGAAGTCTCAATCTCAATAATTTTATCATCTTTATCGGCAGCGCTGCATGCTCCGTTGGCATGGCAACTACTGCAAGCTGATTCTTGAGTAATTAGCACTTGAATAAGATTTCCGTTAATGTGATTTATCGTACCAGTATGTTCGATTGTTTGGCCCATTTTGTAATGTCGACATTGCAATTTCGGGTCAAAAGTACAGATTATTTGTGATTATGTCAAACAAAAAATGTCGAAAAAGTGACAAAAAATACAAACACAAACACACGGCACTGTTTATCAGAAAATTACAGTAAAAAAAAGTTCACTATTTAATAATTTTTTGCAATTTTAATTGCACACATCTTTCCGCTGTGAGCAAAAAAAAAGAGTATTTTCACATTTTTGCATGAAAATACTCTAAATATGACATAAAAACCAACCTTAAAGCGTTGCAGACACTTGAGCGTTTTCAAACATACAAACACTTTAATGTCTTTCAGACGATGAAAGGTCTCTATCCACTACCAAAGTAGATTTCCTAGCGAGCCAAGCGGCAATCTATGTGTTGCACTACAATCCAGAGTTATACTTCGTTAAATCTGAACTATTCAGGTCAGAATCGAAAAGGTCCTCCTTTCAGGTTTAATCGATACCCCAACGTAAGTGCAAAATTACGATTCGGATAAGCCTTAAAATCGGACTTAAGAGATTTATAATCCAGCGAAAATCCAAATAAGCCTATGCCAATGCCTGTTGTCGTCAAATAATTATAATCTGTCAACGAGGTTTCATTATATCTGCCGAATCGTAAAGCCAGATATGCTTTATTGTCATAATTTGCTCTTAACTCGCCTGCTAATTTGCACCTGATTTCATTTAACTCTCCGCTAAAACCTTGTGGAGAATCATAAAACGATTGGTATAATGCCTGAAAGGGCGAAATGTCAGGATCATAACCATTGATTATTAATCGACTATTCTCGGAAGCGTATATTGGCTTCGATGGAATTAAGTCCTTTTCCAATTGGACTCCAAGATCCAGATTTAGATTCAACTTATCAGAAATCGTGTATTCCGGATTTAACAACACTCCCAGTTTTAAATTTGTAGGTATAAAATTGTAAGTGATTTGTTCATCATAAGAAACTTTTGGTCCGAAATTATCTATTGAAACACCATAATTTGTATTTAAATCAAGTTGTTCATCCGGTTTATACTTTTTCTTATAGTTGAATCCCAAATCAACAGCAAATATGTTTATTTCCTGACCATTACCAATATCATTATTTATGCACTTAATTCCCAGTCCCAAAGAAACATAATTTGAGATTGCTCGCGAATATGAAAATTTGCGATATGAATCCCGAGGTTGTAAGACATCTGCTGCGTATCCAAACTCATCCATTAACCACACAGTTCCATATGAGAATCTCGAATAAGTATAACCTACAACATTTTTGCCGTCAATGGCATAAAATCCATTCAAACTTAGATCGGTTTGATCCGAAAATATATTTATCAACACTGGCATATATGAAATATTTGCACCGGCATATCGTTCATTTGTTGCTAATAAGGCAGGATTTTGATACAATCCTGCATCCGGATAAAAGGGCGAAGCTACAACACCTATATCGGCCATTCCACCTATGTGGGAATTCGAATTATATTCTATTGAAAGAATGGCAACAGGCACGATCCGTTCGGTTTGTGAATAAATTTCTATTGCCAAAAAGAACAACAAAGAAGTAAGAAACAGTCTCATAAATTTACATGCTTAATAATGTGTAATTTAATTTTTTTTCCACGCTCGCGCAAACTCTTACTTGTGCATTGCTTTGAAAAATCAAATATCTTATCTATTGCAGTCCGGGTTATACTTCGTTAAACCTGAACTATTCAGGGCTGACAATTCGCTAAAAAGCCTCCAAAGTTAACAACTATTTTCAGTTTTAAACAATCTAAATAAGAAAAAGAGTGCGAAATAGATTGGGTAAAAAAAAATGGGGTTGATAAACGCAAAAAACTCCAACCAAATAATCTGGTTGGAGTTTTTTCCTATATTTCGAATAATTGTTATTCTTTGTTGTATCCTTGTTCGTGTACACTGCTTACCGAACGTCCCGAAGGATCGTTGAGGTTTTTGAAAGCAGCATCCCATTCCAACGCAATCGGTGTGCTACATGCTACCGAAGGAACCGAAGGAACACATTTTGCAGCTTCATCCGAAGGGAAATAATCAGCAAAAATAGTGCGGTAGTAATACTCTTCCTTGTTCATTGGCGGATTAATAGGGAATGTTTCGTTCACCTTTGCCATTTGCTCGTCAGTTACCATGCTACTTGTCAACTCTTTCAAAGTGTCGATCCAGTTGTAACCAACACCATCGGAGAATTGCTCTTTCTGACGCCATGCTACACTTTCCGGTAAATAGTCTTCGAATGCTTTACGCAGAATCCATTTTTCCATTTTTCCATTTCTACCACACATTTTGTCAGCTGGATTCAAACGCATGGCAACATCCATAAATTCTTTGTCCAAAAATGGAACACGACCTTCAACACCCCAGGATGCCAACGATTTATTCGCTCTAAGACAGTCGTACATGTGTAATTTACTCAATTTACGAACGGTTTCTTTGTGAAATTCTTCAGCAGTTGGCGCTTTATGGAAATAAAGGTAACCTCCAAAGATTTCATCAGCTCCTTCGCCCGAAAGAACCATTTTCACACCCATCGACTTGATGACACGCGATAGTAAATACATTGGTGTGCTGGCACGGATAGTAGTTACGTCGTAT
>JBBIID010000010.1:15065-17342 GCA_037446675.1 Paludibacter sp. | reverse complement strand
TTTGAAAGTAACAGATGCTGAAACGACAAAGACATTGTCATTCAATCGCGTAACTGACTGGACATTTGACGACGCTGAAATTTCAGCAACAACTCCCAACTATAAAGGCTTACAATTCACAGGTAACATTGCAAATGAAAGTGCTAAGGGACACTTAACTGCCAAAGCAGCTTCAACTATTGCAATACCTGTTCTGGTTGGCGAAAAAGTAATTGTTACATACTATTATGCGGCCGATTTCTCTATAAATGGTGAACCTGCGGTTACAACAAGTTCGGGAAGTACAAATCAATTTGAAAGCACCTCATACACTTACGCGGGAACAACAGATGGGGTTGTGAACATTACAGTTGGATCTTCGGTTGCAACAACTTACATTACCGATATCAAAACGATTCCCGTTGTTGAATATCAACCTACAATTCATGTCGGAGCAGATAAAACATATACAACGATCAACGATGCTCTCGCTGCTGTGAGCCGTATGGTTCGTGGAGCCGAAGATCGGGTAACGATCATGATAGATCCGGACAATTACGAAGAGATGTTGGTGGTAGATCAGCCAAATGTAACATTGAAGAATGCATCTGCTTCGCCTTCGATCGATCTGTCAAACAATGGCGTAGACATAAATGAAAATGCGGTACGAATTACTTCATATTACGGACATGGATATAGCTACTACAGTATGAGTTCCGATCAGAAATGGCACAACGATGTTTTAGCCGTAAATAAAGAAAATGGTTATGCCTCGTATACAAATGCCGGTTCAGGATCTACAAATGGATCGTACTGGAATGCAACTGTAGTAGTATCGGCAAACGGATTCCACGCTGACAATATTATTTTTGAAAATTCATTTAATCAATACATTTCTCAAAAAGAATCGCAGGATGTTGTGGTTGAATGGACCGTGGGTGGAAAAGGGGTTCGTCCGACCGATGCCGGAAACACAGCCGTTCAAAACAAATCATTTGTGGAACGAGCAGCTGCTATTGCATTTACAAACAATGTGGATAAAGTTATCTTGAACAAATGTCGCATTATTGGCCGTCAGGATTCATTTTATGGCGGAACCGGAACTCGTTTGGTAATGTACAAAGGTTCTGCCATGGGCTCAACAGATTATATCTTTGGTGGTATGACTGCCGTTTTCTACAAAACAGATCTGGCTATGAACACAAGCGAAACCAACACAGATGTTAGTTACATAACAGCTGCACAGCAAACAAGTGGGCGTGGATTTTTAATGTACGAATGTAACGTTATTTCCGCAATTCCGGGCACCGAAACAGCATCTCAATATCTTTCGAAACCTGGTTACTTTGGTCGCCCGTGGCAGGCAACAACGAGCGAAGTTGTATTCTACAATACGACCGTCGATAAAACAAATAATCCAGGCTTTTTAGATCAATCATTAATTATGCCTGTAGGTTGGAATAATACTCTAAGCGGTGAGTCTGCAAAAATGTACGAATACGGAACAATCGAAAGTTCGGGTGTCGACAATTCTACATCACGCGCTAGCTGGGCAACGCTATTAAATGCTGCAACATTAACGGATGGCACCGAAATTACAACTTTCAACTTTACAAAAGGAACTGATGATTGGGATCCGATTCCTCAGTTGATAGCAAATGATATAAGTGATGCGGTTGATGTTCCAAAGTCAACCTCCCAAGTACAAATACGCACTTGGGGCGGCCATGTTTTCATTGAAAATGTAAATTCAAAAACTGATATAAAAATTTATTCTGCCAACGGACTGTTGGCAGAAACCATGGCTACATCAGCCAATGTCAACTTTAAACTGGATAAAGGACTATGGGTAGTGAAGATTACAGATGAAGAAGGCAGCAAAGCTTCAAAACTAATTTTAAACTGAAGCTTTAATCATTGTACATTGTATTTTTCTTTAAGTTCTTGATACCATTTTTGCATGATAAAGTATGCCTTTTTCTTTTTACCATGCTCCGAAATCAGTCCTTTACGATTAAAATCGTCCTGAATTTCTGGCAGAACTCTCCTTGGCGATCTGAAATCCATTAAGACCCAGGGAGTAGTTCCGGCCAATTCCGGGATGCGTTTCAGCATGTTTACACTGCGTTGATAAAGATCAGCCTGAAAATCTTCGGTAAATCTTTCTGTAGCAGCGCCTCTCATTCCAAATAACGCTCCTCCACCGAATTCACTAATAAAAACAGGTTTTTCCTTTCCAAATGACCAGTTTACGCGATCGCATTTTTCCGGTAAGCCGTCGTACCAACCTACGTATTG
>JBBIID010000010.1:11921-15055 GCA_037446675.1 Paludibacter sp. | reverse complement strand
AAAACTGATAATATCCAAAATTTGAGAAAGTTCATCTTCAACCGTCAGCACACCGGGTGACTTTTCTGCTTTTTCCATCGCTGCACTAATGAGACGAACGTTATCCAACGAGCGAGCTTTTTCGGCCAGACGGGATAAAAACCGAAAACGGTCTGCATTTCGAGGCGTTTCGTTGGCTAGTGACCAGATGATTATATTTGCCCTGTTCTTGTCACGAATAATCATGTCTGTCAACTGTTTTTCTGCATTTTGGTACGTTCTTTCATTGGTATATTGTATCGACCAATAAACAGGAATTTCCGACCAAACAAGCAAGCCCATTTTTTCGGCCTGGCGAATCATATTTTCGTTGTGAGGATAATGTGCGAGTCGGACAAAATTACATCCCATATCCTTTGCCCAACCGAGTAGCGTTTTGGCATCATCTTCTGAATAAGCTCGCCCGCAACGATACGGAGCTTCTTCATGAATGCTGACTCCCCGACAGAAAATTTCTTTTCCGTTCAACAAAATTTTCGTTCCTTTCGTTTCAATAGTTCTGAAACCGACTTTATCGGAAACAGTTTCTTGATTTGAAACTAAGTTTACGGCATACAATTTAGGATTTTCGGGCGACCACAATATTGGTTTCGCCGATTTCGAAAAAGAAACAAATCCATTTTTGTCCGGCACCAACTTTATATCAAATTTCATTTCCGGAATTTCAATGCTGACAGCGCTTCCTGTATCATTACCATCCAACTGAACCCACCCTTCAATTGTATTTTTATCGCCTTTTTTCAGTTGAATATAATAATCGCGAATAAATGTTTTAGGGGTTTCAATTAAGCTCACATCTCTGGTTATTCCTCCATAATTCCACCAATCTGTAATTATTGTAGGAACCGCATCGGCATGGCGGGTATTGTCTACTTTCAACACAAGCGAATTCTCACCGGATTTTAGCTTGCCTGTAACTTCGATATTAAACGGGGTAAAGCCACCAATGTGACTTCCAATCTCTTTTCCATTCAGAAAAATGTGAGCTTCATAGTTGACAGCACCAAAATACAGAAATGTTCGTTTTGTATCGTCGGGCGTGTAGTCAAAGCGTTTACGATACCAAAGTGTCCCTTCGTAATAGTAAAATTCAGGGCGTTGCGAATTCCAGTCACCCGGAACATTGAACAATTTACTTTTTGCAAAATTATATTCCTGAAGAACGGATTTGTCCACAATATCTTTATCACTTCCATAACCGTTTGAAACCGGAATTCTTCTTGAATCGTAGTACCCATTTTCGTAGGGATCGACAATATAGCGCCACGCTCCATCCAACGAAATTGATTTTCGGTTTTCTATGTTTATAATTTGTGAACCCGTTTGCCCTTTTGTCAAAAACGAGTTAGTGCATAAGATAATCAGCAGAAATAAGTATTTTTTCATATGTAAACTGAATTGAAAAAGCTTCGGCTTTGATTAAGTCAAAAACCGAAGCTAATTTAATATTTTTATTTGATATTGACGAAGAAGATTAATTTGCATCGATGCTGAACTTGTATACAATTTGCTCATTATAAACTTTATTCTTTTCCAAAATCAATGTCTCAAAGTTAGAATGATTTGGTCCGTCCGGATAAAACTGAGCTTCCAGACAAATACCAGCAAAAGGGAAAAATGGATCGGACAAATAATCTCCAGTATAAATCTGCACACCTGGCATAGTAGAATATACATCGAGGATTCTACCTGAAATTTCATTTTTAAGAGTTGCCAGATGTTTGGTAGATTCGTTGGAGTTTGAAATAAAGTACGTATTGAAACCCTGTATGATTTCATCCTTCAAAGGCATCATCGTTGCTATCTCTTTAAAATGTCGGAAATCGAAAGCTGTGTTCGCTCTTATTGGAATTATTTCTCCTGTCGGAATAAACTCTTTGTTTGTTTCGAGATATGAATCGGAGTAGATTCTTAACTCATGATCGAGAATATTACCTTCAACTCCTGAGAGATTAAAATAGGCATGATTAGTTGGGTTGAAAACCGTATCCTTATCAGAAACGATATTATAGTCAATAGTCAGTGTATTATCATTTGAGAATGAGTATTCCACTGAGAACTTAATATTTCCAGGAAAACCACCTTCACCATCTTCACTAAAGCTTGAAAAAATTATTCTATCCTCTTGTATTTCGTAATCGAACACTTTGGAGTTAAATCCGGAAAAACCACCGTGATTTGTATTCTGCCCATCGTTTTTATCTAAATTACATTCAGTGCCATTCAGCAAAAAATTTGCTTTACCTATCCTATTGGCAAAACGTCCAACTGTTGAGCCTATATACGAAGTATCTTTCTGATATCCTTCGATATTTTCATATCTTAATAAGACGTTGGAAAAGTTCCCGTTTTTATCGGGTACAACAACAGAAATAATGGTTGCTCCGAAGTTAGTCAGTTCGACAAAAGCACCGGACTCAAGGGTAATTTTGAACAAGAAAATCTCTACTTCAGATTTTGATTTTCCAAAAAACTTCTTTTCAATTTTCATTTTCAAATAGAGTAAATTTAAGGGAATAATTCTATGTAACCAACTATATAATAAACACATGCGTTTTATCAGTAAACTCTGATAAAACGCATGGTTTGATTTGAACTATAGATTAGCTCACTTTATTGATTTATTTATTTATTTAACAATAAATTTGCCCGCAATGCGTTGACTTCCTTTATTTGCGTTAATTAAATAAATTCCTTTGTTAAGTACTAGGCTTGTTTCACAATTATTACCTTCTACAACAAAATTTGAAATAGAACGTCCATCTACTGAAACAACTGAAACTTTATAACCATCTAAACCTTCCATACTTAATACTCCGGCATTATAGAACACTTTATTGCTTTCATCATTAATGCTCTTAACTGCACTTTCGGTATCTTCTACGACTGGGAAAGTTTTATAGTCGTCAAGTTGCCAATCCCAAAAAATGTCAGTTGGAACATACCAGCTAAAGTTAATTTTGCCTTCATTTGCACCAAAAGCACTTGCTCCAATAGCCACATAACCCTCTTGTGTAGCATCAGTAATCTGAGTTCTTGTCCATGAAGCATAGATTTTGGTAATACCCGTTTTCTCAAATGCCCAATCATCAATA
>JBBIID010000010.1:0-11911 GCA_037446675.1 Paludibacter sp. | reverse complement strand
TTCGCTAATGACTTTGAGCAGGTAAGTGAAAATGTATTTGGAATCCGAATTTGAGTTAAAGCAGAACAACCAGAGAAAACGCCCTGACCAATAACTTCTGTACCACTCAGTGTTACTGAATTTAATTTAGAGCAATCCTGAAATAACCAATTTCTTAACTCGGCGCAATTATTGAGTTGTACTGTTTCAAGATTTGGCATTTTTCCAAATGCACAATCGCCAATACTCAATACATCATTAACAACAATATCTTTAATAGCTGTTCCATACATTGACCAAGCAATGATTTCACGGATATTTTCAAGATTGATTGAAGCCAATTTTGAACAATCCTGAAATGCACAAACCTTCAAACTGGTTACACTTGTTGGCAATTGTATGCTAGTAAGTTCACGACATTGTTGGAAAGTGTGTTCTGTAATTGCTGTGACTCCATCAGGGATATTAATACTTGCTAATGCGTAATTGCCATAGAAAGCCCAATCTTCGATAGAATTTACACTTGATGGAAGAGCTATTGTTGGCAATGATTCACATTGTGCAAACGATGAATTTCCAATAATTTCAAGTCCTGCAGGAAGAGTAATAGATGTCAAATTGTTATTGTTACGCATTGAATTATTACCAATCTTTTTAACTGGATATGTTACTCCATATAATTCAACCGAAGTCGGAATAACAATGCTTGCTTGTGTGTAGCGGACATCTGTATCTCCATCTTTGGGAAGAGAAACTGTTTGAGCAACTTTAGTGCCATGAATGGTTATGGTATCATAAGCTATACCATCGATTAAAACCTGCGCTTTCAATGGTGATAGAAAGCATACTAATGCAATAAATGCACCCACCAAAAAGTAATTTGTTTTCATAATAAAAAAATTTAATTGATTTATAATAGATCGATATTTAGTAAATAAACTTTACAGAGGAAATTCCACTTTCTGTTTTTATTTTAGCTATATAAACTCCAGTTGTAAGACTAGAGATATTTATTGATTCTGAACTGTTTTGGCAAACTTGGCTTAAAACTGATTTTCCGAGAATATCGTAAACACTTACTGATTTGAGTCCATTTTCAGAAAAAAGTCTTAATGTATCAGAAGATTTATCTACCGTTACTGAAACATTTTCAGATAAAGATTTTTCATCTAAACCATTTGGCGTTAAATTTTTTAGATAAATCACAAAACCACCACCCTCAGCTAAATTGAGAGTCAGTTGATCTGTTGAAGTCACATTCATTGTACGGTAAACATAAGTTGTAGGTTGACTACTTGATGTTGAAGCATCACTCAAAATTTCGGCCTGATATGTAGTATTTGGAGCTAAAAAATCAAAGTTCACAGTCAATGTTCTTGCATCCCAGTTACTCATACCACCAACATACCAATCATCTCCTTTTTGCTTTGCCACCAAAATGTATTTTCCAAGCTGCGCATCTAATGGCACAGTTTTATCCCATGTTGTCGGCACTTTAGAAAGAAAATTCTTTATATCAGGGTATTTATTATATTCTGTAGGGGCATCGCATAAATAGCCCAACCACTGATCGTAAATAACGTACATCGAAAGCTCATGAGCACGAGTACCCATACTCATTGGCACAGTGTTATCTCTATCAACAGGATAAAATTCTGCCGCAGTCTTATTTCTCATTGAACCCGGAGTATAATCTTCAGGTCCGGCAATTGAACGAATAAAAGGGAAAAGGGTGTGATAGTTTGGTGTTACGAGACTTCTCCAGAAATTATCTTCAGCTCCACGGACTGCCTCAAAATTGAGAATATTGGGGTAGGTTCGGTTCAATCCAGTAGGCACAGGGCAACCATGGAAAATTCCCACCATCTTAGCAGCAGCCAATCTTGCAGCAAAGTCATAACCCCAACGCATAGCCAATTGGTCATTACGTTCGAAAAAATCGATTTTTGCTCCCGAAACTCCCAAAGACTTCATTTTAATAATCCAGTCAGTAGGATTTTCGCGGACATTGCTTGCCCAAGTCCAAACAATAATTTTTACACCCTTTTGTTTCGCATATCTACAAAGTTCGTACAACCAACTTTCCTGATAACCGGCATCAAATGTCATGTATTCAATTCCATTTTCAGCCGCCCAATCAATGTAGTATTTATATAGCTGTACACTCAGGTTTTTGTTTCCGACAGGAAAGTCAACTCCTTCAAGCATTGCCTTGTGCCACCATTCCCAAGCAGATTTGCCTGACACAATCCATGAAGGGTCAGCTATCCTGCTTGGTTCCGCCAATAAATAAACAAGCTGGTTATTTAACAGCGATTTATCATCATTTGTTGCAATGATCACACGCCATGGAAAAGAACGGGTTCCATCAGTTTTAGCAATATAATTCTCACGCTCATAAACTAAATGGTTTGAATAATAATTATCGGGTTCTGTAACAGCTTTAGGGTAGCCTGCCCATTTTCCACGCATTGATTTTGTTCCTCCTGCAGTATTTCGCTCCATATACATTCCCGGATAGTCGTAAGTATCTGCTTCAGTCACTACTATTTTATACGGAGTACCTATGGGTTCAAATAAAACGGGTGTTACAGAAAATTTATTGGTCGAGATTGCTACAGGGACATCATAGATATTATATGTTCTTTCAAAATTTCTGTAACCCTGTTCAATGGGATGTCCGGCCTCGTCGCTAACATTTGTGTCGCATTCCGGAAAATATACTTTTGGTGTAGTTGTAAAGTTCAACACCATATCTTCCGTATTAATAATGATTTCTCCACCAATAGATGTAACAAAATGATAAGCAATCCCCTCATTATAAGCACGTACAATCAATTTATAATTCTCGTTAAACTCAACGGTCAGTTCATTATAAGCTTCAGTTAGCGTTTTATTTTTGCCTATAGTTACATCCAGTTGATTGTTTACGCTATTGGTTTGGACTCCTTTTACAGTTCCAGCTCCAATTTTAGTTCCATTCGATAAGTTTAATCCGATAGGAGAAGAATTTATTAATTGTGTTGCACCATGCCAAATTTCATACGTTGTCCCGTTATTTATATTAAGCTTTATTTTTAACACATTATTAGGAGAAATGACTTCATATTCCCCAGCAAATGCAGAAGAAATACAGAAAACGGAAATAAAAAAATATGATAACAGCCTTTTTATCATGATAGATAATTATTTAGAAAAAGTGAAAGTGATTAGTTGTGTCGGAAAAACAATTCTCTCCCGACACAACTTAATTTATATTATTAATATCCGGGATTCTGATCTTTTGCTGGATCCATAAAAGGATTGGTCAACAGTTCCTTTTCTGGAATAGGCCAGCGCATGTGAAAGTCTTGAATAGTTCCCTTCTGCGCAGCCCACTTATTGCGTGCAAGAACCAGTTCACGGAATTTACCCGTGCGAATTAAGTCCATACGTCTCCAGCCTTCAAAAGTAAGCTCACGCATACGTTCGTCCATAATTTCATCTCTGAATTGCTCTTTAGTAAGTCCTGACCATGCATAACCTGGAGCATTTTTGAAGCGTCTTTGGCGCAAAGTATTAACAGCAGTGATTGCTTCACCCGTCCGGTCAAGTTCGTTCAAACATTCTGCATAAAGCAGCCTTAAGTCTGCGTAGCGAATAAAAAGATAATTTTTACCTGAATAATATATACTAGAACCACTTGTAACTTCTTCATCATACGCAGTTTTCTTAATTTCATTGTAGGCAGGCTCATGCTTGTCAATACGACGATCTTCCCATTTTTTAACATGAGGATCAAGTTCGTCCGCACCCCAAGAAGGCACAACAGCATTCGGATGTTCAGCAGGAGTTTCGCCCAATTCTAAGTAGTCTGTTGCATTGTCAGTAGGTGTATTGTCGGCTTTTAGTGGATAAGTAAAGTCATAACGAATATTCACAAGTCGACGAGTATCACCAGCTTCCCAAAGTCCTCCATCTGCCTTCATTTTGTAGCAAAACTCTGTAGGCAAAGCCACGTCATATCCACCGATAAAGCATCCTTCACCTTCAGTACGTCCCGCCAATGTACGTGAGCCCATATCCCATTGCCAATAGTTTGGTCCAGAAGAGTTGCAGATATAGTCCACTTCAAAAACGGATTCTGATAAGTTAAACTCTCGACTATCTGGCCACATTTCGTCGAAAAGCGTAGCATAATCGAATACCAGGTTGTAACCGTATTTGCCTTTCAAATGATCTTCGAACACTTTAAGCGCTTTGGCAAAGTCGCGTACACCACTTTCAGGTTGCGCATACATATATGATTTCATCAACATAGCATAAGCGGCCGGACGTGTAGCACGTGCCGATTTTTGCTTACCATCTTCAAGATTCTCCGAAGCATAAGTAAAGTCACTGATAATTTGTCCCCAAACTTCCTGCAACGGACGACGCGACATATCTACTTCGGGTTTGTCCAAATCTTCAATTTCAACCACAGGCACTTCTCCCCAGTACATAGCCATCTCAAACATCGACATGGCTCGTATAAAGCTCGCATTAGCACGAAGTACTTTTAAATGAACTAGTTCTGCTGAATCAGTTTCTACAATCATCATATCTTCCAAACCTCTTATACATTTAGCAGCTGTATTGATAGCGGGCCATCGACGCGCCCACATTTCGCTAATCTGAGATGAAGAGGCATTAAGAGCCCCATCGTAATAGTCCAATCCTGATTGACCTGCGTCCGACATTTGTACAATACCTTGTTTTACTTCATCGGTGCCGAGCAACGTAAAAGTAAGACCTGCTCGCCCCGCTTTTGCATTACGGTACGAGGTGTATAATCCTCCGACAGCTTTTTCAAGAACACTCTTTTCTGTATAAACCTGTTTATCAGTGAGCTGTGTTTTTGGCGTTTCGGTAAGGAAATCACTGCAGGCAGTAAATATCTGAATAAGCAAAAATATTGCGATAATTTTCCCTGTATTTTTTATTATGGTTTTCATATCTTTTTGTATTGATAGTTGAAGTAATTAGAATGATACATTTATACCTGCGACAAACTGGCGTGTAGGTGGATACCAGTCTCCTGTTTCTGGGTCAAAACCTTTGTAAGGCGTAAGCACAAATACATTCGATGCAGTTGCATACACCCTTAAATTACTTAATTTAACTATATTAGTTATCGATGTTGGCAGTGTATAAGATAAAGTCAATGTGGAAAGGCGCAGGTAAGAAGCGTCTTGTACCGAGCGATCCATTTGACTAGCCGAGAAAACATTAATTGCAGTAGTAGTACCATCAGCGGGATCGTTCATATATACACGTGGGTATTTGGCATCAGTATTTTCAGGTGTCCAGCGATCTAGCAAATCAATCGAAGCAATACTTTTCCCGTTGCTGCCTGTCATCGATTCGTAGATATAGCTCAACTTCTTTGCCCCGTATGAATAATTGAAAACAGCATTCAATCCAATCCCTTTATAGTTTAAATCGGTAGCAAAACCACCATAAAATTTCGGATCGGGTGAACCTACAATAACACGGTCTTCAAGGTTATCAAGTTTGTTATCATCTCCGGCAAGCGGATATAAATCACCCGGATGTACCTGCTTACCTGCCCAATCAATCTGATTTAACATTTCCATATCTCCCTCTTGAGCAATACCGCCAGTACGCCATATAAATATGGTGTTACGTGGTTGTCCGATAAAAAGATTTCCTTCTTTTTGCAAATTGCGATCACCATCATAATTATACACCGCCTGTTTTTTTGCATCAAGACGGGTAACTTTATTACGGTCGAACGAGATATTGGCAGAAACATTCCATTGAAAATCTTTGGTTTTGATGGCATTCACGTCTGCAGAAAATTCCATACCCTGATTTTGAATAGCACCCACATTTACAACACGTTTTTTGTAACCCGTCGATTCAAAATAATCCACTGTCATCAACAAATCATTGTTAAGAATATGGAAGGCATCTGCCGAAAAACGCACACGATTGTTCCAAAATACCATATCAACGCCTATGTTATATTGTTGCTGTTTTTCCCATGAAATATCTTGCGTACCAACGCGATCTACATTTAAATAAGATGTTTCGTCCTTGATTACACTCGCATAGTTAAGGTTCAGAAAAGCATAATCGGTAATATCCTGGTTACCTACCGAGCCGTAACCTAACCTCAGTTTTAACTGGTCGAAAAATGTCAGATCTTTCATAAAATCTTCTTGTAATAGATTCCATGCTGCTGAAAAAGAAGGAAAAACACCCCAACGGTAACCTGGAGCAAATTTTGACGAACCATCCAGACGAGCTGTAGCTGTCAGGTAATATTTGTCGTCGTACGACCAGTTAGCTCGGGCAATAAAGCCGGACAGTGCAGAACCGTCGAAACCAGAAGACACTTGTCGATTAGTAATGTGATTTGAGGCTCCCAAGTTGTAGTAATCAAATAGATTATCAGCGAAACCTGTACCTCGTGCTTGCGTATAATTATGATCTATCTTTGAAATACTTTGCCCCAGCAAAGCATTGAAACGATGCTTTCCAAAAGTATTGTCGTAACTGATGGTATTATCCCATTGCCAGCTTGTGCGCTGATCGCGAGTGTGAGTTGCCTCGCCAGTATGCGCGTAACGGATAGCTTGCTGAATGTCGTTTGGAACATATCGGAAAGTAGCTTGCTCAAAATAATTGATAGCAAAGGTACTACGGATATTAAAACCCTTATAAGGACTAACATTAATAAAACTAGAAGAAATCAAACGATTGCGAACCCGGTCGTTATCAATACGTAATGTATTAATCGGATTGAAATAATTTTGGTCATATACGCCGCCCCAATTTAATGTAAGCACATCGCTTGGTTGTAGAAAAGGGCTCGCACCACGTGCATTAGAATAAACTCCATCATCATCAAATATCTCTGAGTTTTGACGAACAAATTCAGTATTAGTACCCACTTTTAACCATTTCTTAATATTGTAATCTGCATTAATACGTCCAGAATACTTCTTGTCACTTAGTTTTTTCACCAAACCTTTGCTATCGGCATAACCGAAACTCAAATAATATGAGCCATCATTATTGGCACCAGAAAAACTAACATTGTGATTTTGGTCTGTAGCCGGCTGTGTAACTTCATCTAACCAGTTATAGTCCTGAAAATTCGGATCAGCGTAAGCTTCAAGTTCATATGGTGCATACACAAAACCGCTTCCTGCTTGACCATCAACATAAGGAGTCATCACACGGGCAGCAACAAAATCTGCCAAATCAGCATCGGTATAACCTGGATGACGTACAGTATAAGCATTAATGGCAGCCTCAGAGCGTAATTCAAGAAGTTGTTTGCCACTCATTTGCTCAGGCATTTTAGCATAGCTACGTGTACCTAACCAACCATCGTAAGTTACCTTCCCTTCACCTTTTTTCCCTTTTTTAGTAGTAATAAGCACCACACCGTTGGCAGCACGTGAACCGTATAGAGCAGTAGCAGAAGCATCTTTCAAAACTTCCACAGAAGCCACATCGTTCAGATTAATGGAATTGAAACCACCACCCCAGTTATCCATTACTAAACCATCCACAACATAAATAGGATCGGTTGCTCCATTAATGGTATTGATACCACGGATTTTTATCGACCCATCCTGATCAGGGCGAGCCGCGTTATTGATTAATACACCAGCCACACGTCCCTGAAGTGCTTGATTAATGTTGGTTACTGGCTTTTCTTCTAACACTTTTTGACTCACACTACCTACAGCTCCAGTCAAATCACTTTTTTTCATCGAAACTCCTACAACGATTACTTCGTCAAGATTTTTCGTATCGCTAACCATTGCGACATTAATATTCTTTTTGTTTTTTACAGCTATTTCCTGTGGCATAAAACCAATATAGGAAAAAACCAATGCTCCGTTTGCCGGTGCCTGTAAACTATAGTTACCATCAAAATCGGTAACGGTTCCCACTGTTGTGCCTTTTACCAAAATACTTACTCCAATCAAAGGCTCAGAGGTTGAAGCATCTTTTACTGTTCCACTAACATTGATGTTTTGTGCCATTGCCGGAAAGCAACTAAACAGCAGCAAAAGACAAATGAATAAATGTGTTTTTCTCATAAACAATAAATTTGTTAAATTAAATTACGGATATTAGAATTAATTTTATGTTTCTAAAAATATATTTTAAAGTTTGACTAAAGAGCGACGACTACAATTTTAAGAAATTGATTTTTATTGATTTACAGCTTTCAAAGGATTACAAATCTAAGTCAAGCAATCAAATTAATATAGGCGAAACGTGTCAATAAATAATACAATTGTCGTTTTGTCATCAATTTTCAACTTAAATAATGCGATCTGAGACCAAATTTTCATTTTTTTGTACCTATCCCAAACAATAATTAATCAATCGTCTTTACGATTCCTGTTTTTTAAGAAATTTACGTCCAAAAATTGCAGTCTATTTCACTCTAAATCATCATTGTGCTGTCACTTTTATCACTTTACTATCATATTCGTTGTATAAAGTGAAGCGAATACCGTATTTCATCAAATATTCTCCCGAATAAACCTTTCCTTCGAGTGGAGAAAACCATGAATATGATTTTGGATCTTTGTTCACTTCAGTTAGCTTATACATTTTGTTCGGGTCAAGCCCTTTCAAAATCAAAGGTTGAGTGTTTCCAGTGATTGCTTTTTTAAGGAGATAAGAGAACACCACAGCTTCATCTTTGTTCTCGCTCACATACATTAATGCAGTGCGCGCTCCTGCGTAAGGAGAAAGTAAACGATACAAATCGCCAAACTGAACAACT
Source organism: Paludibacter sp. (assembly GCA_037446675.1). Classification (GTDB taxonomy): domain Bacteria; phylum Bacteroidota; class Bacteroidia; order Bacteroidales; family Paludibacteraceae; genus Paludibacter. The sequence continues at coordinate 3,132 of JBBIID010000010.1, read as the reverse complement.
CCACGGATTTTATAATACTCCTGAATGGCATTTTTGGAAAATTCTTTATCTTCTGCCGACATATCTTTCGGTTGCAAATCCATTCCAAGTTTGGCCGCCATAGCAACATCGAAACGGAATTTGAGCGGTGTAGTACGACCTGTAATATGATTTGGAACTACAGATACGTGGCTAGCCAATGCCATAGCCGGGAAAAAGTAAGTCGCTCCCCATTGAATAAAAATACGATCCAAAGCATCAGTATTATCGCTAATCCAGAATTCATCAAAATACGGAAGACTACCATATTCTATACGGCCGCCACCACCCGAACAAAGCATCAATGATATTTCAGGATATTTAGCTCTCACTCTTTTCATAACACTGTACAATCCATTTACATAATCGATCCACAAATGTGACTGATTTGCAGCTGTTTCGTAAGACGAGCCAGAATTTGATATATAGCGGTTGCAATCCCATTTAATGTAAGCAATACCCGGAGACTCGGTAAGCGTATGATCAATTACAGAGAAAGCATAATCCTGAACTTTTGGATTTGAAAGATCCAGAATAAGCTGATTGCGTTGTAAATCGAGTGGACGGTTTGGTTGTGTAATCACCCAGTCAGGATGCTTTTCGTATAGTTCACTCTTTGGATTAACCATTTCGGGTTCGAGCCAAATTCCGAATTTTATTTTGTTTTTCTCTGCTTCGGTTACCAAATATCCAAGTCCATTCGGAAGTTTTTTGCGGTTCACCATCCAATCACCTAAGCCGGCGTTGTCATTATTGCGCGGATATTTATCTCCAAACCAACCATCGTCGAGCAAGAACAATTCAAATCCCATATCAGCCGCATCTTTAATAATGCCTGTAAGAACCTGTTCGTTGAAATCGAAATAAGTGGCTTCCCAGTTGTTTAGCAACGTAGTGCGAGTGCGGTCGCCTTTGTAAATACCATATTGTTTAGCCCACTTGTGAAAGTTACGCGACACATCGCCCGAGCCTTTCGAAGAATATGTATATAAGAATGAAGGCGTTTTGAAAATTGTTTTTGGTTTCAATGTATATTGCGACGCATACGAGTTAATGCCGGTCAACACGTGCAGACGTTCCGCATTGTCCACTTCGAAAGTCATATTCCAACTGCCCGACCAAGCCAACGTTCCACCAATTACCGATCCGGCATCTTCCTGTACTTTATCGTTCAGTGAAAGTAAAAAACATGGATGCGCAAAGCTGGTAGCTCTCACACCGAGTTTCGAATCTATCACTTTCATTCCACGAGCAAGTTTCACTTCTTCCATTTTCATTTCCTCGGCCCAGTTTCCGTAAAACTCGGTCACATAATAAGCCGGATTATTAAATGAAAGGTGAGAAGATGCGAAATTATACAATACCACATCTTTCTTTTCGGTATGAGAAATTTCGCTCCACTGCTCTATCACATTCTCTTTTTTATACGCTTTGAAAAATAATTTTACAGTAAATGGGAAATAGGTATCTTTCAGTAAAATTTCGGTTTGCTCAACATCGTCCGATATTTTTTTCGACACATGGCTATCGTACACCAATTCAGTAGATGTGTTTCCGTCAGCGTGAACTACACGCAAAGCTGCTTCGTTCACATAAGATGTTCCGAAAGCCGGATAAGCTTCCAAACTTCCCATTTGCACTTCGGAGCAATCGGTTGCATTTAAAACTTCGCCATAATACGATTGGCGTAATTTATGGTTTTTATCTACTTTAAAAACCAAAGCGCTGTTTTGAGTTGTGATAGGTATTGAAACTTCGTTCTCGGACTGAACTGAAGTAGCGATTAACACATACAACGCTATAAATAGAAAAATTCTTTTTGTAAAAAGCATGGTATTCATTTTTTAATTATTCGTTTCTATTACTTCATTTTTATCTACGGCAAAATACCTATGTTAAAAAGAATCCATTTGTTATCCCACAAAGTAATACACAACACAAAGAGATTTCAATGGTTTATTTTACGATTTACATGGACTATTTTACAGTATTTTTATATCTTTTATTTTGAATTATTGAGTAGACATCCCCCTGACTATCCCCTAACTGAGGACAGCTTAACTTCGGGAAATAATGATTTTATTGGATTTTTATTTTACTGACAATAAACGAATTATAATTAACAATTATTTATTGAATGAGTTATATTGATCCACTTTCAGAATTGGGATTTCTCCTTTATTCAGTAAGGATTCGTCAAACTCAATTTGAATTTCTTTTGATTCTCCCTTCAAAAGACTAAAATAGTTATTACACATCACTTCCTGCATTTACATAAGAGCTAAATACGGTGCCCGAAACAGCTGCTCTTACCCAATCATTAACATAGTATCCTTTTTTGTACATGTTTGCACTATCAATTTTTAACTTCAAATTGAAAATTTGATTTTCCTTTCAATTTGCTTATTCTAGCCATCTAAATATTCTATCTGATTCTGCGAAAAATCAATTGCGTGATCAATACAAAACCCGAGAATTGCTGTTTTAAAAATTCCTGATCTTTTGATTGTCGTTTTTTTGTTTGTTATTCATTTTAATCCCCATCTCACATTTTCAACAGGTCCCATTTCGAGTTCCAACTCGCCACCTTTCATTATATCGGCGTAATCTATATAGCACGAAGACAATTTCTTTCCGTTCAATTTTGCCGACTGAATGTATTTGTTCTTTCCACTATTGTTTTTTGCTCGGATTACGAAATGATTATCTCCATTTACCCTGATCGAAATTTCATCGAACAATGGCGAAGTGATTTCGAACCTTGTCTCGCCAGGACAAACCGGATAAATGCCCGAAGCGGCCAAAACGTACCAAGCCGACATTTGTCCAACATCTTCGTTTCCTACCAAACCCATTACGCCGTTATTATAAGCTTTTTCGCATATAAATCTCGACCAATACTGGGTTTTCCATGGTTCGCCAAATCGGTTGTATAAAAACGGAACATGATGTACCGGTTCGTTTGCATGGTTGTAATAGCTGTTCCACAAAAAAGTTTCCGGTGTTTTTGCAAAAAAGTTGTCAAGATCGGCAATAATCTGCTTTCTTCCGCCAAACAATTCAATCATTCCTTTGATGTCGTCTATGTGCTTTTGCAAACCGCCATCTTTGTAA
>JBBIID010000009.1:0-18060 GCA_037446675.1 Paludibacter sp. | reverse complement strand
ATCAGTCATTTACATATTTTTATGTTGCATTTTGGGGGAATGAAAAATGGCAAGCTGATTTTTATCAACTTGCCATTTCATATTTTTATTAAATGGAAAGGTTAGTGTTATATAACCAAATTTTGTTTCGATAGCTTATGAAACTGCTTTAACTCTTGTTTGCGCAATTCGGAAAGTTTTCCGGCGGATATGCCTTGAATAGCTCCTTCCAAGCCATAAAGAAGTTGGATGCATGCCCCCGGATCAACGGTCTGGAGCCGGAGAAATGCTTGTTCTGTTCCGGCTGTTTTTAACTCGGCAAAATTTGTAATGCCGACTTCTATTAGCTTTTTTTCGGTGTCCAATCCAATGTTGGGCTGTTTTGACAAATCGGAGTCCATAGTCGTTTATTTATTAAAAAGCAAAAGTTCATCCAATAATATGCTATTTTCCTGAGGAGTTCCAACAGTGATACGAATACAACCCAAACACAACGCAACGCTGTTTCGATTTCGAACGATAATGCTTTTGTTTACAAGGTATTGATAAACGGCATTTGCATCATTCACTTTCACTAAAATAAAATTTGCATCGCTTGGATAGATGTGCTCAACAAAAGGAAGTTGCAGCAGATCTTTTTCTAATTTAGTTCTTTCGTCCAGCAAAATTTTCACCCAATCTTTGGTTCTTTCGGCATTATCAAGTGTTTTTAGTGCTTGTTTTTGAGTAAGAATATTGATATTATAAGGGTATTTTATTTTGTTTAGCACCGACACAATTTCAACTGACGCAAAAGCCATTCCAAGACGAATTGCTGCGCTTCCCCATGCCTTCGAAAATGTTTGAAGGATTACCAAATTGGAATATTGAGAAAGAAACTCGCTATAACTTGCGTGTGATGCAAAATCGATATAAGCCTCGTCCAAAACAACAATTCCTGTAAATCCATCTAACGTTTTTATTATTTGTTCTTCGCTTAAGCTATTTCCTGTTGGGTTATTTGGAGAGCACAACCAAATGATTTTTGTGTGAGCGTTGCATGCTGCAAGGAGGTCTTCTGCCGAAAAATCAAAGCTCTCATTGAGCAACACTTTGCGGTATTCTACATCGTTTATCGACGCAGAAACTTTATACATTCCGTAAGTGGGTTCGATGGCCACCACATTATCGATACGAGGTTCGCAGAATGCCCGGAACAGCAAATCAATAGGTTCGTCACTTCCGTTTCCTAAAAAAATGTTTTCAGCCGGAACATTTTTTATTGTCGATATTTTTTCTTTTACTTCCCACTGAAGCGGATCGGGATAGCGGTTGTAGGGCGCATTGTACGGATTTTCGTTTGCGTCGAGATATACCGATGCTTCGCCTTTGAATTCGTCGCGGGCGCAGGAGTAGGGTTGGAGTAAACGTATATTTTCGCGTAAAAGTTGATCTAAATTCATTGTATGGAAATTTTATGAACTACAGATATTTATTGTGAAATTATCTTCTGTGGCTGCTGTATCTTTCTTCTATATCTTCTTTTTCTTCGTTTAAACGAACTTTTACGGCATTGCTGTGTGCCTGCAATTCTTCGCTTTCGGCCATGAAAATAATGGCGTTGCTCAAATTGGTAAGTCCTTCCTGAGTAATCTGCTGGAAAGTAACTTTTCGAACAAAACTATCCAGGTTTACGCCGTTGTAAGCTTTGGCATAACCATTTGTCGGTAAAGTGTGGTTCGTCCCCGAAGCGTAATCTCCGGCACTTTCGGGCGTATAATTTCCAAGAAATACCGAACCTGCATTTACGATATTTGCTGCCACACCCATATAATATTGAGTCGCGATAATCAAATGTTCGGGTGCATATTCATTGGTCATTTCAACAGCTTCTTCCAGTGTTTTCAGAATAATTATTTTGCTATTTTCTAGCGCTTTTTTAGCAAATTCTTTTCTTGGAAGTTGTTCGAGTTGTAACTCAATTTGTTCCAAAAGCGGATCAATATTTTTTTCGCTTACACTGATTAAGATGGACTGACTGTCAGCGCCATGTTCGGCTTGAGAAAGAAAATCGGCGGCCAAGAAAACAGGATTTGCTGAGTCGTCGGCAATAATTTCCACTTCCGAAGGGCCGGCGGGCATATCAATCGCCACATCGCGCAACGAAACCAATTGTTTAGCTGCGGTAACGTACTGATTACCCGGGCCAAAAATTTTGTAAACTTTCGGAATGGATTCAGTACCATAAGCCATAGCAGCTATCGCCTGGGTTCCCCCAATCTTGAAAATACGATGCACACCAGCCACTTTTGCTGCATAAAGCACGGCGGGATGAATTTTTCCTTCTTTGTTTGGCGGTGTACACAGTACGATTTCTTTGCAATCGGCAATTTGAGCCGGAATTCCTAACATTAAAACCGTTGAAAAAAGCGGTGCAGTGCCTCCGGGAACGTATAATCCCACTTTTTCGATGGCGATTGCTTTTTGCCAGCAATAAACGCCCGGCGAAGTTTGTATTTCGGGTAATTCGGTTTGTTGTTCGGAGTGAAATTTCCAAATATTGCGACGCGCCATTTCAATAGCTTGTTTCAAATTCACGGAAACGAGTTTTTCTGCTTCGGCAATTTCTTCTTTGCTAACTTCTAAAATATCCAGATCGACTTTGTCGAATTGATTGGTGTACTTTTTTACGGCAGAGTCGCCATTTTTACGAACATCATCCAGTACCTTCTGAACGGTGTCAAAAAGTGAAGTGCTGTCGTAAACCGGACGGGCAAGTATCGAGGCCCATTTTTCGCGCTCAGGATATTTAATAACTTGCATATTTCGATGTTTTATTGTTGTTTGTCAATGTAAAAAATAATGTCAGAAAAGTTTTTCCCACTTTTCGTAAAGTTCTTCCATGCCGCTTAAAACCAGATTAGCACCGCTATCGCTTAATATTTGGGGGTCTAACGGGCCTGTGTTTACAGCGATAGTAAACAAGCCTGCGGCCGTCGCCGATTCTACGCCTAACGGTGCGTTCTCAACTACAACAACTTCCCATGACTGAAGACCAGATTTTTTCAAAGCTTTCAGATATGGCTCGGGATGCGGTTTCCCGTTTGTCACGTCGAATGCCGTCACCATTTTTTCTTTTTTGAAAATTCCCGGAAAATTTTCGTCTAAACTATCGATTAGGCTTGGTTGACCCGATCCGGTTACAACGAAAATTTCCTTATTCTCCAGTTTTATTTTTTGCAATAACTCTAATGAAAAAGGTATTTTGCCAACTTCGCCACGAGCCTCGAACAACGATGATTTTAGCTTATATATTTGTTGCTTTTCTTCTTCGGTAGCGTTGCGGTTGTGTATCTTGTTGAAAACACCATCGATGGTTGATGCCCCGGTACGGCCTTCGTTCATGTAAGCCTGAGTTTCGGTAAATGGCAGGCCTACCCGATTCATAGCTTCGACCCATGCCGCCGCATGGTTTTTCATCGAATCGAACAAAACACCATCCATGTCAAAAAAGACAGCTTTTGGTTCAAATTTCGGATATTTGTTCTTTTGGATGAACTTCTCTATTTCTGTAGAAAGCATGTAATTGTTTTATTTTCTGCAAAGATACTTATTTTGTTACTTAAATACGAGTTTTTTGTTGCTCAAATTCACATTTTTAAGGGCTTGTTCTTGTTTTGTAGGATGCGCATTTTAGTTGGTTTGGGCTAATTATGCTCATTTTTGTAGCGTGAGTTTTTATCGAAATGAAAAAAATATTATAAATTTGCAACGATTTTTTTTGAAGGCGGGATGTGGCGCAGTTGGTAGCGCGCTACGTTCGGGACGTAGAGGTCGCAGGTTCGAATCTTGTCATCCCGACTTATAAAGTCAAGTAATTTATAATTGCTTGGCTTTTATTGTTTGAAATAAATATCTTTGTAAAAATAAATTCAGAAAAAGTATGAAAAGAATTATCAATACACCAAATGCGCCTGCAGCTATCGGACCATATAGCCAGGCAGTAGAAGTAAACGGAACGCTTTATATTTCGGGACAGATTCCAATTAACCCCGCAGTTGGAAAGATTGAAGCTGCTGATATTACCTCACAAACCGAACAGGTTTTTGCCAATATAAACGCGATTCTTACAGAAGCAGGTTATCAATTTTCGGATGTGGTAAAATCGACAGTATTTATTGCCGATATTGCCGACTTTGGAGCAATGAACGAGGTTTATAAAAAGTATTATCAAACGGAATGTCCTGCACGTTCTGCATTTGCAGTAAAAGCGCTTCCGCTGGGTGCTTTGGTGGAAATCGAAACAATTGCAGCGAAATAAAAATGCAGACAAGAAATACGCTTTTTTGAAATCAGAAATTATTCTCTGGATAAAAAAGAATAAAAAATGTTTCAATTTCTTCAAAGAGAGGAATAGAAAATGGCTGGAAATCCGCAAAGGAATTCACAGCCATTTTTATAAACACCAATCTCTATAATCAGGTTAGGTCTGACTCTGAATCATTTTGGATCGGAGTTTTTGAGAAAAATATTAAAAATATTATAAACTAACAGAAACACCTAATTTCAATTCTAAGATTAAATTCCACTTATTATTATCCATAATAACATATCCTGTATCATAATCTGTTACACCAAGTACTGCCAGATAACCCAGTTCGAGTGAGCTAAACAGTGATACACGTTTCCATGGTTTTAAGTCAACTTGATACGAAGCCAATCCGCCAGCTCCAACCCGACTTACCAAACCATCGGTTTCACCATATTCAAATTGATTTAATTTAGCTACTGTGGCCATTAATTTTATAGAGGAAAAGCCGTTTCTAAAACTCGGATAACCATCGTAATATGCTCTCGATTGACGTTGCAGATCAATTCCGGCATCCAATCTTCCGTAAAACCCTGCATCACTATACGATCCGGCTTTAAGACTTACCGTGGGGCCGAAAACCCGGCGGTAGTCGGATTTACCCTTGTAAAAATAAACCCTGCGTGAGTTTTGTGAAACAATAAATCGTGTAGAACGATTCACAAGTACATCACTTAAATGATAGGTTCCTCCGACTGTAAATCCTTTAAAAGTACCTACCTGCAAACTTCCCTGCAAGTCTGCCAGTTTGCCTAAGTTATAAAACGCATCTACATTTACACCCAACGGCAAGGTAATTTCCTCTTCTCCTGTCAACGGAGCCGACATGGATACATTCGGACGAATTCGCAGTTTTCTCCAGTCTAAACTTTCTTGTTCCACTGTTTGTGAGAATAATCCCGTTGACAAAATGGTCAACGATATAATCAAGTAACTTTTTTTCATAATGAACAAATTTAATTTGAATTATTTTTTTTGCTTTTTATTTTGTTTGTTTAGTTTGTTATTCATATGAACTACTTTCATCGAATTTGCCATTCGAATTACAGGAATATCCCAGCTCATGTGCACTTCCCAATCGTTCAATTGCGGTTGTTTTTTATTGCTCAAATAATTGTATTTTGTGAATCCAAGAGCCATAGCACCAACATTCAGTTCAACGCCATAGCTGAAATAGGTCTGTTTTTTTATTACTGACTCCGGCGTTATGTAATTCACCTCTCTGCTGGTATAATCTTGAAAATCGGCAGCTCCTGTAGGAGAATCCCACTCAAAATCGCCAAAATTAACCTTGCCGAAACCAATAAAAGGAATCACAGAATAATAACTGGTAGCCGTTTTTATTTTGTGTTGCAGTGCTGCATCGTATGGCACAAAATCACTTTTCTGGAAAAATACCACTGCGTCGATTCCTAATTGAGCTCCGTATCTGCTTGATCCTTTAAATTTTCCGGATAATTTTGGAATGCTTGAGCCGTATTGAAAATATAATTGCTCCAAATCTTTTGGATTATGAAATGCCAGACTACCGTATTCGAAAGAACCATTCATCCATAAATGACCACCTTTGAATCCTATATTAGCTCCCACAAACGGCGTGGCGCTAAAATCTTTATTTAAATAAAATGATGAGCCTAACCTTGGCCCTATGAATATGAACGGACGGACATCCATAACCGAAAAAGTCCGTTCTCTCCAGGTATCCGTCCAGCTGCTATGTGTTACTGTGGTTTTTGTCTGAGTCACCGTATTACCGGTAACTTTGCTGTCAGAAATGTAGGAATATGAAGACTGCTGATAGTTTTCGACATAATGCTTTAACCCTGTGGCGCTGAATTCGCGAGGATTAAGCAAAAGCGATAGTGCTGAAACTGAAATCGAAATAGAAGGAAATGCTGTAAAAGTGGAGAATGCATTGGATTTGTTGAAAGAATAACCAGCACTTAAATGATATTGTGCTCTGAGTTGTACCGGGCCAAATCTTAATGACAAACCGGGATTCAAACCGAAGCCGATTTGTTGGCCTTCGCCCCAAACGTTATCCATATCATCCACTTTGGAATAATCCTGAAAATACTTCCAGTTTGCCTCAACTCCAATATATGGAAAGAAATTGAAATTTTTATTAGCCGTAATTACTATTGGAATTTGTGTGCCGTAGCCACCCATATATCCAATTCCACGTAACATACTTCCGGCATCATTCATCTTCTCAGCTTCACCTCTGAACCAATAAAAGTTCATCGTTTCCCACATGTTTACATTTACTCCCAGCCATGGAGCTGTGGCTTGCCAGCCATCTTTGAGAGAAGGTTGTGCCAAAGCAACGCCTAAATATTTAGCATCTTTTGATAGCTCATAAAATCTTTTGTACTTCTCAGATTCATAAAAAGGCTTTTTAGATTGCTGTGCAAGCAAAACCAATTGTGAAATAATCAGAAGAATAGAAATAAGCAGGAGTTTGCGCATATTCACGTTATTTAAATCTGACAATTAAAATTGTAATAATTACAAAATTATAGTTTGTCAAACGGTTAAACAATACGAAAAAATGCGTATTTTATTAAATCAACTTGTGCAAACGGGCTTTCTGAATGGCTTCGAGTTTGTTGTGGGCATCAAGTTTTGTGTATATGTTTTCTACATGTTTGCGAATTGTGCCAACAGAGAGGAAAAGGTTTGTGGCAATCTGATCGTACTTGAGACCTGTTGAAAGTTGTTTTAGCACGGCCAATTCACGGGAAGATAAGTGAAATTTATCGCTTTCACTTTCACTGTTTTCTGAGAAAGATGCAGGTTCGCGAAGCATTTGAAGTGTTTTCATTGCTACGGTAGGACTCATGGTTGCTCCACCATTCATGGTGCGGACAATCGATTGATATAACTCCTCAGGACCAACATCTTTCAATAAATAGCCATCCGCTCCGGCGTGTATCGCTCCTGAAATTTTCTCATAATTATCGAAAACAGTGAGCATAATTACTTTAATATGCGGGTAACGTTTTTTGAGTATTCCCGTGGTTTGTATTCCATCCATTCCGGGCATTTCTATATCCATAAGCACCAACTCTATCGTAGGAAAGTTGGGTAAAGCGTTTAAAAACTCCTGCCCATTGGAAGCTACAAATTTGCAATCAATATCATCAAAAAAGCTCAGTTTTTCGATCAGTGCCTGAATGAGAAAACTGTTGTCGTCTACTAACGCTAATTTTATCATAACTCAAGTTTCTTTTTGTCAAACACTATTCTAATGTTAGTTCCTTCGTTAATGGTAGAAGCTATATTGAAATTGCCTCCGAGCATTTGGCTGCGTTTCTCGATGTTTTTCAATCCATTTCCTTTGTGCTTGTTTTCAACATCGAACCCACAACCGTTGTCGCCAATTTCCAAAACCACATGGTCGTGATTTTCGTTTATTTTTACAACAAAACTGGTCGCATCGGCATATTTAAAAGTATTGGTGAAAGCTTCCTGAATAATCCTATAAATATTAATTCCGGCCAGTGAGGACAAACGTACAACTCTTAATGCTTCATCCATAGTTATTTCTACTCGCAATCCTTGTGCAATAATTGCATTTTTCTCAACAAAACCGGTAAATCGTTCTGCCAACGAATCGAAACGAACAATGTCGGTACTCGTAATCCAGATAGTATCACGCAATTCGTTCAATGTTTCCGAAGCAAAATTCTCAATACTTTTCAATTGCCGAAACAAATGATCTTCTATTGAAGCGCGCTTAAACAACATATTTTTTACTGACGATAAGATGAACGTTAATTGCGATCCAATATTATCATGCAACTCACGCGAAATATGCAAACGCTGTTCCTGCAACTGATTGTGTGCCTCCACTCTCAATATCTCTTCCCGCAAGTGAAATTCCTGTTCTTTTTGTCTGGCTCGGATTTTATTTTGCCTGTAAATCAAAAATATAACAGCCAAAAGAAAAATAGCGATCAACCCAATAATTATTACCCATGTTTGTCGGATTTGAAGCTGATTCTCAGCAGAAAGACGAGCCGCTTTCTGTTCGGAAATTTCTTTCTCCTTTTTTTCTACATGATATTTGGTTTCAATTTCCTGCACGGCCATGAGGCGTTCTTTTTCAAAAATACTGTCGCGTAGCGATATGTATTTTTCCTGATAATTCATCGCATCCTTATATTTTTCGATGTGTTTATAGAACATTGAGTAGAGCTGATATAAATCCCGCAGTTTTTCAATGCTGGCACTTTTCGACACGTATTTCTGAGTGGAATCGATGTACTGATATGCTTTTTGAATTTTATTCTGGCTATAAGCTGCAATGGTGAGGTTGGTGAAATGTGTTGATTTTTCGTAGGCATAGTTCAGCGGAGTCATGTTGGATGCGTTTAAGTCGGCAATTTTGGTGGCTCTTAAAAGCCAGCTTTCTGCTTCGCGGAACTTTTTTTCTTTCAAAAGTGTGTTGCCTATATTATTGTAGGTAAACGGAATAGTAAGTGTGTCAATCTCATTTTTAAAATCAAAAACCCTGAAATGATAATACAATGCGCTGTCCGGTTTATTCCAGTCGTCAAAATTGATAGCTATCGTATTTAATGCCAGTATTTTATTTAATGGAGTTGACTCTTTTGAAATATTGAAGTTGGCTAAAGCTATTTTACCATATTTCACTCCTTTGCCGAAATCTTCAAAATCGTGATAATTCAATCCTATATTCACAAAAAAGTAACCTTGCCAAAGATTGTCCCGTTTTTTTTCGGCAAGTTTAAGCCCATTAAACAGCGTGTTGATAGCTAATTCGTAATGACCATTGCGCTGAAATACCTTGCCACAATTATTATATACATACATCATTTTAAGAGTGTCCCGCAAAGGTGCAAGTAGTTTTAAGGCTTTATTGCCATAAGTTACTGTCGAATCCAACATTCCGGCATTACATGCGTATGTCGAACGATAAAACCAAAAATTAGCACTGTCTTTTGATGTTTTTAATAATAATCCGGCTTTGGAAAAATAGAATTGGGAAGAGTCGGAAGTGGAACATGCTTTTTGAAGAAGGTTTTCGAGATTATCTGCTGCCGGGAGCTGCATAAATGAAAAAAAAACGAAAAGAAAAACAATACGAATTTTCATGCCGAATTAGTTTATGTAGCTATTGTTTACTCAACTAAAATTTTCAATACCTGTATCACTTGCTGAAAAACAATTGAGAATTTAGTTTTGATTCCGGCACTCTCTATATCAGCTACCGAAACTTTATCATTAATAACATTTCTTTCGTGCTGAAGTTCAGAAAGAATCCGACGTAACGAAGCGATTTTTTCATAATGCTCCCGACGTTTCTTTTCAAATGTCCACACAACAATAAATGTAAACATCCCAGCAACAATCACAAACAAACCAAGTAATTGTTTCATATCAAAGCAGAATTCAAATATTTACAACAACTATAACCCTTCCGTAAGGCAATAATCGTTACGATTAGTTGCCATTTCAGGGCGATTACAAATTTGTTGCAATTATTTTTATTCCGAAATACGAAATTCAGCGTATTTTTAATGAAAAAGTGAGTCAATAAAAACAGGAGGTGAATGAAATGAGGAAATAATTTTTGAGAAATTTTATATCAAATAATCAACTGATCAACAAATTACCACATCATCACATCAAAATCTCATTCCCCTAAGCAATTCGCCAATGTCCATCCGTTTTTTTCCGGCGGCCTGAACGGATTTTAAATGAATAAATCCATCGCTTAAAGCTACTTTAGCGTATTTCTTTTCGTCGCTGATCACTGTTCCAACGGGTAATTCGTGCGGAGTGATTTCTTTTTCTGTCTCAAAAATTTTCAATAAAATCGGATTGTCTTGTCCGGGGAACAACAGCTCGACCCACGCAGCAGGGTAGGGCGACATGCCTCTGACGAAATTAAAAACTTTCTCTACGTTCCAGTTTAAATCAATTTGGCAAGTTTCTTTGAATATTTTTGGTGCTGATTTTAGTTCCGTTTCATTTTGAATAAACTGAGATTGGTCAATTCCTTCAATTTTATCTTCCAACAGCAAATCGACAGTTTTCTTGACCAATCCCGCACCCATAACCAGCAATTTATCGTGTACAGTTCCGGCATTGTCATTTTCCAGAATGGCAATTTTTTCCTGCAAAATAATTTTTCCGGTGTCAATCTCGTGAGTGAGAAAAAAGGTGGTAGCTCCTGTCTCTTTTTCGCCGTTGATAATGGCCCAATTGATAGGCGCTGCACCACGATATTGCGGAAGCAATGAAGCGTGAAGGTTGAATGTGCCGTATTTTGGCATATTCCAAACCACTTCGGGCAACATGCGAAAAGCCACCACGATTTGTAAATCGGCTTTCAAACTGCGCAATTCTTCCAAAAAAGATTCTTCTTTCAGTTTTTCGGGTTGTAACAAAGGTAAATTATGGTCGACTGCATACTGTTTTACAGCCGAAAACTGAAGTTTATGTCCTCTTCCGGCTTGTTTATCGGTCATAGTTATTACGCCCACAACATTGTAATTATTTTCGACTAATATTTTGAGGCTTTCCACCGCAAAATCCGGTGTGCCCATGAAAACGATTCTCATCTGTAATTCTTTGCAATTTAATTATAAAAACTAATCGGTAGTTAGCTGATTAATCAATTCTCAATTTCGTTTATCAACGCCCCACAGGAGTTTATTTCTCAACGTGTCGAAAAAGGTTTGATTTTGTTGCTTTATCAGTTTTGCTGTGAAATCGGCCTTGGTTAGACGTAAAACCGTTTTTTGTTCGAGCACTTTCGACCGACGAGCAGGAAACTCCGGCTTCGGCTATACACTTCTAAATCTATGGTCCACGAGTCAGGCACAATGAGCGGCCGTACATTCAGACTGTGCGAAGCTACGGGCGAAAGAATGAAATTTTCGGCCTGAGGCGACATTAGCGGTCCGCCCACACTCATGGAATAAGCCGTAGAGCCTGTTGGCGTAGCCACAATTAATCCGTCGGCCTGATAAGTGTGAACCACCTTGCCATTGATGCTCGTGTTAATGCTGATCATGGACGAGCTATCTTGTTTGAGAACAGCTATTTCGTTTAGTGCAAACGGATATTTTAGCTCCGTTCCATCTAAAATTTCAACGCGAATTAGCGATCTGTCCTCAATAATAAAACTTTTCGACATTAGCGATTCGAGCGATTGAAGAATATCATCGCTTGAAATATCGGCCAAAAATCCTAGTCGTCCCGTATTGATTCCTAAAATAGGAATTTGTTTTCGTCCGATTCGGGCAGCCGAATTTAAAAACGTACCATCTCCGCCAATGCTCAAAACAAAATCGGCTACAAAATCATCATCCTGAATAATTTCGGTATTTTCCATTTTACAATCGCCGTATTCGCGTACGAATTCGTACAACTCTTTGTCGATAAGTAAAGTTACATCTTTGCTGTTTAAATAGTTAAATATAACTTTAATGTGCGAGAGTATAACCGTTCGATAGATATTTCCAAATATGGCAATTCTCATGAAGTATCCGTTTTATGATTGCAATGATATGGAGAAGAAATGTTTTTAATAATTCGAAAAAAGACAATTTCAAATAACTCAATCAATTATTTTTAGCTATTTTTGTGGCTTAAAAATAGTTTATTAACTTTGAATTGCTCTGCAAAGGAACTAAATGAAACCCGAATTTCCAAATGTTTTGTTTGGAAGTTGTAATTTCAGAATAATTGAACGATGACTAAATTAAGTGTCAATATAAACAAAGTGGCCACTTTGAGGAATGCGCGAGGAGGAAATGTACCCAATGTGTTGCAGGTTGCTTTAGATTGTGAAAAATTCGGAGCCGAAGGCATTACGGTTCACCCGCGCCCCGACGAACGCCATATCCGCTATTCGGATGTATGGGATATTAAATCAAAAATTTCTACCGAATTCAATATTGAGGGTTATCCCTCTCCCGAATTTATCAAATTGGTGAAAGATGTAAAACCTCATCAGGTGACTTTAGTTCCCGATCCGCCGGAAGCTATCACATCAAATTCAGGTTGGGATACAGTTGCTAATCAGGATTTCTTGAAAAATGTGATTGCCGATTTTCAGTCGGCAGGCATACGTGTTTCTATTTTTGTAGATACAAATCTCAAGAATGTGGAATATGCAGCTCGAGCCGGTGCCGATCGAGTGGAACTTTACACCGAACCTTATGCGACGAATTATCCTCACGGTAAGGAATCGGCAGTAGCTCCGTTTGTTGATGCGGCCGTATTAGCAAAAGAGTTGGGGTTAGGCTTGAATGCCGGGCATGATTTGAGTCTGGAGAATTTGGACTATTTGCACCAAATGATTCCATGGTTGGATGAGGTTTCCATTGGTCATGCTTTGATTTCGGATGCGCTTTATTATGGATTGGAAAGCACAATAAAGCAGTATAACAACCAGTTAATTTAATTGTTGCTTTTGAACTTTAGAGGCAGTTTCTGCCTTTAATATCTGATTCAGTAATTTTCGTTTCGCTAAAAACGGTACGAAAATTGTTTGATAGCAAAACCAACTTCTATTTTTACAAAAAAAGAAAAAATCTAGAAATATTAATAAAACAAATAAACCTATTAAAAAATGAACTTAATGCTTCTTTTGCAAGCAACAGGAGAACTTGCACAAACCGTAACTAATGCTCCGGCACCTGAGGAAACAAAAATGAGTTTATGGACCATGGCAACCTATGGCGGCCCCATTATGATTGTTTTAGCGCTTATGCTTGCTTTTGGCGTTTATTTATTTATCGAACGTTTGGTTACTCTCAAACAAGCTTCGGAAGAAGATAAATCGTTTATGAACAGAATAAAAGATTATATCTACGATGGAAAAATAGATGCTGCAATGAAGCTTTGCCGCGATGCAAATACACCCACATCTCGCATGGTGGAAAAAGGTATTAGCCGTTTGGGTCGCCCAATGAGCGATGTGTTGGTAGCGATTGAAAATGTAGGAAATATCGAAATTGCAAATCTCGAAAAAGGATTGGTTATTATGGCTTCAATTTCGGGCGGTGCACCAATGCTCGGATTCCTTGGAACTGTAACGGGGATGGTAACCACGTTCTATAATATGTCGTTGAACAATAGCGGAGCCATTCAGTTAAGCGACTTGTCGACCGGTATGTATCAGGCAATGGTAACTACTATCGGCGGTTTGATTGTTGGTATTTTGGCTTATTTTGCATACAATTATCTTGTTTCGCGTGTCGATTCTGTTGTTCGTAAACTGGAGTCGAAAACCATGGAATTTCTCGATTTGTTGAATGAGCCTGCATAATCTGGCTTGTTGAATGGAATTATTGACAAGTTGATTCCGGTTTAATTAGAGTTCAAACAAAATCAAATCGTAAATTATTATGGCATTAAAAAAACGAAATAAAGTAGAAGCAGGATTTTCAATGTCGTCGATGACGGATATTATATTCCTTTTACTTCTCTTTTTTATCATGGCATCGACCATGTCTTCGCCAAACGACATAAAAATCAATTTACCGCAAAGTAAAGCAAAATCATCTACCAAATCGGTAGTTGCAAAAGTGTCGATCGACGATAAAGGAAATTATTTTGTGGCAAAAGGCAACGCTCAACCCGAAGCAATTGCTCCCGAATTGCTCGAATCTTATATTTTAAATCTGGTGGCGCAAGACACTACCACTTACATTGCACTACATGCCGATCAGGATATCGCTTACAAAGAAGTGGTAAGAGTGCTGGATATTGCCAATCAGCATAAATTGAAATTAGTTATTGCAACTCAAAATACCCAGAAATAAGATCGTGAAGAAATCGAATAAATATGGTGTTTTAGGTTCCATTTTGTTTTGTGGGATTTTTGCCGTACTACTTCTGTTTATTTATTTGCCCGGACTAAAAGCTCCCGAAGAAGAAGGGATTGCCGTGAGTTTTGGTAATGCTGATATGGGAAGTGGAATGACGGAAACTCCTATGCCCAAACCCGAAACTGCTCCTGCCTCGCCACCACCGGCACAACCAGTGAAGCCTGTGAAAGAAAATCTGATGACACAAACCGATAATTCAGTAGCTATTGCCGAACAACGAAAAAAAGACGAGCTTCGGAAACAGCAACAGGAAGCACTCGAACGTCAGCGTGAACAGGAACGGATTGCGGCAGAACAGAAGAAAAAAGAGCAACAGGCCATTGATAATGCTAATGCTATGAATGGACTTTTTGGAAATAATAATTCGTCCGGCCAGGGAACTACATCGGGCGATAGTCAGCAGGGAAATCCTGTGGGAAAAGGCTCTTCAGGAGGAAATTCATGGTCGTTGAGTGGTCGTAATCTGAACGGACGATTGGTTGCGCCAAGCTATAATCAGGATGTAGAAGGGAAAATTACGGTGAATATCCGTGTGGATCAAAGTGGAAAAGTGATAAGCGCTTCTATCGGTTCACCTACTACTATTTCCGATTCGCAAACGCGAAATGCTGCTATTGTAGCTGCACAAAGTACACGCTTTTCGACAGGAAAAGATATTTCCTCGGGAAGCATAACGTATAACTTTAAATTAAGGTAAATGATGAAAGTATTTGTGTTTTTGGCCGACGGTTTCGAGGAAATTGAGGCCATAGTTCCGATTGACATTTTCAGACGTGCCGGTTTAAATGTAACTACAGTCTCCATTTCCAAATCGTTGGAAGTAAACGGAGCTCATAACATAAAAGTATTTGCCGACGCATTATTTTCTGAAACGGATTTTTCTGAAAATGATTTATTGTACTTGCCGGGCGGAATGCCGGGAACAAATAATTTGGATTCCCATGCCGGGTTGAAAGCATTGCTTCTGATTCAGGCTGGCGAAAAGAAACCGATTGCAGCCATTTGTGCTGCTCCTTTAATCCTCGGGAAACTCGATTTGCTCGAAGGTTTGGAGGCAATATGCTATCCGGGTTACGAAGAAAATTTGTTAGGAGCGAGTCTTTCTAAAGATAAAATTGTGAAATCGGGGCTTATCAGTACCGCAAAAGGTGCCGGTGTGGCCATGGAATTTGCTTTGAAGATTGTGGAAGATTTGAAAGGAAAAGAAATTTCGGACAAAGTAGCAGCAGCTATTTGTTATTGAAATCATAAAAATATAAAATCAGAACAGGAATTAATGGCCGATTGGCTGTTGTTTCCTGTTCTTTTTGTTGTATGTGTTTCAAACATCTAATTGGCTTTGATATATTGATTTAAACATGTACTTTTGTAATTCTTAAATAAAAAGAGAATAATTATACCGGATGAGAGAGTTTTTGAAAGAAAAGATATTTGGGCTGATTTCGGAAGTGGCTGATGAACAGCAACAGGAATGTTATGTTATCGGAGGTTTTGTGCGCGATATTTTTCTGAAACGCCCTTCGAAAGACATTGATGTTGTGGTGGTTGGAAGTGGAATTGATTTGGCGGGGAAAGTGGCTGCAAAACTGGGAAAAAAAGCAAAACTCACTGTTTTTAAAAATTTTGGAACGGCGCAGGTAAAACATAATGATTTGGAGGTTGAATTTGTTGGGGCGCGTAAAGAATCGTACCAACGCGATTCGCGAAAACCAATTGTAGAAGATGGTACGCTTGAAGATGACCAGAATCGTCGCGATTTTACGATTAATGCGCTGGCCATTTGCCTGAATAAAGACCGTTTTGGAGAATTGGTCGATCCTTTTGGAGGCTTAGAGGATTTGAAAAACTTTGTTATCCGCACTCCGCTGAACCCCGATATTACTTTCTCCGACGATCCGTTGCGCATGATGCGCGGAATTCGGTTTGCAACCCAGCTTGGTTTCTTTCTGGAATCCAATACGTTCGATGCTATTGCACGAAATAAAGAACGTATCGGAATTATTTCCAAAGAACGAATTGTTGACGAACTGAATAAAATAATGCAGTCGAGAAAACCATCGACCGGGTTTGTCTTGCTTGAAAAAACAGGTTTATTAGAACTTATTTTTCCTGAGTTGATTGCCCTGAAAGGTGTAGAAACAAAAGATGGGGTAGGGCATAAGGATAATTTTTACCACACGCTGGCCGTGCTGGATAATCTTTGTGAGCAAACCGATAATTTGTGGTTGCGCTGGTCGGCATTGCTGCACGATATTGGCAAGCCGCGGACGAAAAAATATGACAAGCGTTTGGGCTGGACTTTTCATAATCACAACTATGTGGGCGAGAAAATGATTCCGGAGATTTTCCGAAGAATGAAGCTGCCAACCAACGAGAAGATGAAATATGTTCAGAAAATGGTGACTCTTCACATGCGTCCTATTGTTTTGAGCGAAGATGAAGTGACCGATTCGGCCATTCGCCGATTGCTTTTCGATGCAGGGGATGATATCGACGATTTGATGAAATTGTGCGAGGCGGATATTACCTCCAAAAATCCTGAAAAAGTAAAGCGTTTCAGATCCAATTTTCAGTTAGTGCGAAAAAAATTAAAAGAGATTGAAGAAAAAGACAAAGTTCGGAATTTTCAACCTCCTGTTAGTGGTTTGGAGATTATGGAAACGTTTAATTTGCCTGCTTCGTCCATTGTGGGCGATATAAAAATGCGAATTAAAGATGCCATTCTGGACGGAATTATTCCGAATGAATATGAAGCGGCAAAAACATATATGTTCGAAATAGCGAAAGAATTAGGTGTCGAAAAATCGGAATAGATCGTTTTGCACAAAAATAAAAATCAGTTTAATTTAATAAGGAAATGAAGTATTTAATTCCATTATTTGTCATTGTTATGATGTTTCAGGCTTGTAATTCGTCTAAAATAAATTATCCAGAGACGAAAAAAGAAAACGTGGTTGATAATTATTTTGGCGAGCAGGTAAGCGAACCATACCGTTGGTTGGAGAACGATACATCGGCAGCAACAGCCGAATGGGTAAGAGCTCAAAATAAAGTAACGGCTGAATATTTATCAAAAATCCCATTTCGTGACCAACTGAAAAAACGGTTGACCGAGTTGACAAATTATCCGAGATATGGATCGCCGTTTAAGAAAAATGGGAAATACTATTTTTACAAAAATAACGGACTTCAAAACCAGACTGTTTTGTATTGCCAGCAATCGCTGAGTGCAGAACCGGAAGTTTTGCTCGACCCGAATACTTTTTCGCAGGATGGAACGGTGGCATTGTCGGATGTCGCTTTCTCGAAGGATGGAAAATATATGAGCTATTCGATTGCGCGCAGCGGATCGGATTGGAACGAAATTTTTGTAATGGATTTGAAAACCAAAACTGTGTTGAAAGATCATATTCAGTGGTCGAAATCCTCGGAAATAGCCTGGCACGGTAACGGATTTTACTATAGTGCTTTCGATGCGCCGGAGGCAGGAAAAGAATATTCTTCGAAAAACGAATACGAAAAGGTTTATTATCATACGGTTGGACAAAACCAATCCGAAGATAAAATCGTATATGAAGACAAGGAACATGCTTTGCGCGAATGTTATGCCGAAGTAACTGATGACGAAAATTATCTTTTTATTTCAATAACGGAGACAACAACCGGAAATGGGCTGTTGATGAAAGATCTGACCAAGCCAAGTGCTCAGTTTGTGGAAGTTGCACCGGGTTTTGATAATGACCACGTGGTGATTGACGATGTGAACGGGAAAATATATGTCCTCACAAACTGGAAAGCTCCAAAACAGCGATTGATGTCGGTTGACCCGAAAGTTCCTTCGCGTGAAAACTGGAAAGAAGT
>JBBIID010000008.1:2743-18466 GCA_037446675.1 Paludibacter sp. | reverse complement strand
GTCGGCACCGATATACAATTCAGTACCCGGAAGTCGGCCGTTAAGCGTGTAAGCCAACTTTCCTTGCTCTGTCATTTTATGGAACGACTGCGAATAAACAAGCCCTTTGAATTGTCCGTCGAGTTGGAAACTTAATTTGAAACCTTTGTAAGATATTTCGTTGAACATCCCCGCTTTCCAAGCCGGGTAAGCTGAGCCGACATACTCAATCTCACTTCCTCTTAAAGGTAATCCATCCGGACCGATTACAACTTCACCTTCACTGTTTCGCACGAGTTTATATCCCCACAAATCACCAATTGTACCTCCAACAGTTCCAATGATTGAAGCATTACCAATCGAAGCGATCAACTGATTCTCGTCAGAACCTTCGGAAAGTGCAAGAATTTTATTGTCGTTTTTCGACCAGTTCAATGTCGCCTTCCAGCTGAAATCCTTTGTTTGAACCGGAATTGCGGTGAATTCAACTTCTATTCCACGATTGCGTACACTTCCTGAATTGATTGTAGCACGCGAATAACCTGTTGTCGGATCCATAGGAGCGTCGAGAATCTGATTTTTCGTTTGATTGTAATAGAAAGCCAAATCAAGAGCCAAACGGTTTTTGAACATGCGAAAATCAATTCCGGCTTCATAATTTGTCGAAATTTCCGGTTTAAAATCCGTATTGAACAAAGTAGAAGAAACAGTTACCGAACCGGGGAAACTTCCGGTAGAATAATAGGCAGATGTTTTATACGGATCGGTATCGTTACCAACCTGCGCCCACGAAGCTCTCGCTTTCAAGAAACTAATAGAGCTTGGTAAATCAATCATATCGCTTAACACAAAGCTGGTTGAAACCGATGGATAGAAGAATGAGCGGTTTTTTGCAGGCAAAGTCGACGACCAGTCATTACGTCCTGTAATATCAAGGAATATTTTATTTTCGTACGAAAAATTAGTCGTAAAATAAAGACTATTGATTGCCTTTTTGCGAATATCGGTGTTTACTACAGGATCGGAAGCTCCGTTGGCCAGCATATACACTCCCGGAGTTATCAGTCCGACTACTGCGGCCGAAAGCCCATCGTAATATCTGTACATAACATTTCCACCAACGGCTGCATTTAAAGTCAAACCATTACTATACGAATCGTGATAAGAAAATAACGCATCAGTATTCAACTCATAATCAAACACGTTTTGTTTTTTGAAATAACCGTTTCCGTATACCACATCACTTATTGTGCGGTGTTGCTCACGAATGTCATTTGTAAGTTGAATTCCGGAACGTACCTGAAAATCAAGTTTACTTGATAATTCCAGATTTGCCGTCAACGAAGTTGCCGTACTGTATTTGTCGGATGGATTTTCGTTTTCGTAAAGTGTGACAAAAGGATTTCCGATATAACTACTGTAAGGCTGTAGCTGTTTCGATTTTTCCTGACCAATTCTCCACATTGGACGCAACCAGTCGAGATCTACATTCGGATTTTGGAATATAAGAAAATACGCAATCGAGTTACTATTATACCCCAAAGCAGGAACATTGTCGGTTGTTCTGAAGGTTTGATTACTTTTCAAACTAACTTTTAATCGGCGTGAAATCTGTTGTTGTGCCGATACGGTAGCCACAAAACGTTGAAATCCGGTGTTCGGTAATATCCATTCGTTTTTTGTATGAGTCAAAGACACCCTCATTGATCCTTTATCACCTTTTCCTGTAATGGCAACTGAATTGGTCAATGTATATCCGGTTTGAAAAAGAGCCGAACGATTGTCTTTATACGGAATCCATGGTGTAGCGTCGGTTGCACGAGCCTGCGTTACCGGGTCGAACTGGTAATACAGCTGCTGATCGTTAAACTTTGCACCATAAGCACTACTGGTGCCGCTTGTAGAGGTATTTCCATCAGGGGCAGCTCCATACGAATAATAAAGTTGTCCATCGTATTCAGTTCCCGCCTTGCCTATATAACTTGGTAACCCTTGCCCAAACTCATACTGATAATCCGGGAAATGCATCACATCGTCGGCACTTAAACTGGCCGTGTAAGCCACTCCAATTCCTTTTTTTGCATTAGCTCCCGATTTTGTGGTAACCATAATCACACCATTTGCGGCTCTAGTTCCATACAAAGCTGTTGCACTCGCACCCTTAAGCACCTGAATACTTTCGATGTCATTCGGATTAATGTCGGAGAAACCATTACCGTAATCGACGGACAACTCCGCAGCCGATCCGGCACCATAGGCAACACCCGGATTGCTAATTGGACTACTCATTGGAACTCCATCCAAAATAATGAGTGCGTCGTTTCCATTCACATTCAAAGAAACGTCACCACGCAACGATATGCGCGACGAAGAGAGCGGTCCGCCAGGGGAAATTACAGAAACCCCGGCAATTTTACCATTAAGAGCCGACGACCAGTTATTCGGGCTTGTAGATGAAATGGCATCACCTTCAACACCTGTAGTTGAATAACCCAATCCTTTCTCTTCTCTCTTAATTCCTAATGCTGTAACGACAACACCCTTCAACTCTGTTGCACTTTCGCTCAACATAATATTCAAATAGGCATCTGAATATTTTAATTCTTTGTTGTTGTAGCCTACATAGCTACAAACCAAAATCGCTCCTTGCGAAAGATTCCTCGAAGTTTTGAACTGGAACTCACCGGTAGTGTTTGTCACACCACCTTCGGCAGAGCCTTTAACAACAATTGAAGCTCCAATAAGCGGCACTCCCTGCATATCTGTAACTTTCCCCTTAACTACCGATTGCGAAAACAGAGCCGAAGGTAATACTGACAGTAAAAAAAACAATACAACCTTTTTGACCTTAAAAACTAATTTTTGATTCATTTTTATTAATATTTATTTTTTAATTTTCCGCTCACAAAGAAAAAGAACCTTAATTTCTATTTAGTTGCGTCAGGATTAAAAAAAAAAATACTTAATAATTACAGAATAAAAACAGAGGAGCTCGCAAATATATATTTGCGAGCTCCTCTGTTTTAGTTTAAATTGTGGACCTGGAGGGAGTCGAACCCTCGTCCAAACAAGGAAACCATATGCTTTCTACATGTTTATCTTCGCCTAAATTTTCGTGTACAAGCAAGACCGAAGCCACCAACTCGTACCTTATCCTTTTTATTTCATCGTGTTTCCAAGGCTAAACACAACTATCCCCGATTTAGCTGCACTTCCATATCTTCGGCCTCGGAGCGACGGCCTTAGGGAAATGTCTCGTTCCAATACCTTGTACCGGAATTAAGCTCGATCTACTATGATTCGATTAAGCAGCAAGAGCGTAATTAGTTTCGCCAGTTATAATTTTGAGACCCTGGATTAACGAGCTGTTTTCTCAAAGCTCGACATGCTTACATACACCTTCTACCTGCTGTCAAAACCAAACAGGCCCTAACGGTTTTGTTTCAAAAATAAAGGAAACATAGAACAGTACACAAACAACAAATGTTCAATTCACTGTCAATCTCCTGAATTTTGAGGTGCAAAGATAAAGCTAATTATTGAATTTTACTTATTTATCAATAGAAAATTGGACTATATTCAGTTCCAACTCAAACAATTATTAGTTCGTCATCGAATACGGAAAATCCTCCTTTGATATGCCACGATCTAAATTTGGCTTGTCCGACATATTAAAGTCAACCATCATCCCTTTCTGCAATTGGTTGTAATCCAGACAATTTGCATTATACGCTTTTCCATTTACAGTAATCGAATTAATATATCTATTTGTATCACTGTTTTCAAAAGTCTTAATTACAATTTGTTTCTTGTTCTCAAGATGAATAGTTGCACTTTCGACCAAAGGCGAGCCAATAACATATTGACTTGTACCCGGACAAACCGGATAAAAGCCTAAAGCAGAAAAAACGTACCATGCCGATGTTTGCCCATTATCTTCGTCTCCGCAATATCCGTCAGGGGTAGCTTTGTATAATTTTGTCATTGCTTCCCGAACCCAATACTGAGCTTTCCAAGGTTCTCCGGCATAGTTGTACAAATAAATCATGTGCTGGATAGGTTGATTTCCGTGAGCATAATTACCCATATTCATAATCTGCATTTCCCGGATTTCGTGAATGGTTTGTCCATAATAGCTATCATCAAACACAGGCGGAAGTTTAAACACTGAATCGAGCATCGACACAAATTGCTTGTGTCCACCTATTAATTCTGTCAACCCTTCCACATCATGAAAAACTGACCATGTATAATGCCAACTGTTTCCTTCAGTAAAAGCATCTCCCCACTTCAATGGATTGAATGGTGATTGAAAATCTCCTTCTTTGTTCTTTCCTCTCATCAGTTTTGTGGTCGAATCAAACACGTTTTTGTAGTTATTGCTTCGCTTCAGGTATACATCCAGTTCTTCGGCCGGTTGTTTAAGTTTTTTACCTACCTGATAGATGCACCAATCATCATAAGCATATTCAAGAGTACGCGCCACGCTCTCATTGATTCCAACATTGTATGGAATATATCCCAAGCTATTATAATACTCATAACCTAACCGTCCGGATGAAGACACCTTCGGATGAACTGAATTTGCCGTTTTTTTCATTGCTTCATAAAGCGGCAGTTGAAGCGATTTTGGGGTAATATCTTTCAGAATAGCATCAGCGATGACGGATGCCGAGTTGTTTCCCACCATACAATCGCGATGACCCGGCGATGACCATTCCGGCATAAATCCACTTTCGGCATAAGTATTGAGCAAGCCTTCCTGTATTTTTTCGTTTTCGGATGGATATAACAGATTCAACAAAGGAAATAACGATCTGAAAGTGTCCCAAAAGCCCGTATCAGTATATAAGTAACCTGATTTTACTTCACCTGTGTGAGGACTGTAATGGACAAATTTTCCATTTTTATCTATCTCATAAAACTTGCGTGGGAATAAAGTGGCACGATATAAACAAGTATAAAAGGTTCTTTTTACATCCAAATTGCTTTCGATATCAACTTTTCCTAAAATCTCGTTCCATCTGTTTTTTCCTTTTTCTTTTATCTGTTCAAAAGTGTTATCTCCTATTTCCAGCAAATTTTGTTCAGCTTGTTCGAAACTGATAAACGAAGAAGCCACTTTAAGATTTACAACTTCTCCTCTTTTTGTTTTAAAATCGATCACTGCTCCCACATGGTTATCTGCGAGCTCTGTATTATCAACTATTTTTCCATCGTTCCACACTTTGGTTACAGTCATTTTTTTATCGAACGCCAGCACAAAATAATTTTTGAAATTTGCAGGCACTCCACCACTGTTGCGGGTTGTGTAACCAATAATTTTATTCTCCGATGGAATTATTTTTATGTAAGAGCCTTTATCGAAAGCATCAATAACGATTCTCGAAGAATCGCTTTGAGGAAATTTTATTCTGAAAAAAGCAGCCCGTTCTGTGGGAGCAATTTCTGTAAAAATATCATGATCGGCAAGATAAACTCCATAATAATAAGGAGTTGCCACCTCACTCTTGTGAGAAAACCAGCTTTTTCGTTCATTTTCAGTAATTTTATTACCTATTACAGGCATAATCGAAAATTGTCCGTAATCATTTATCCAAGGACTTGGCTGGTGGGTTTGCTTAAACCCATTTATTCTATAACTATTGTAATTATATACCCAACCATCTCCCATTTTAGCTGTTTGCGGAGTCCAAAAATTCATCCCCCAAGGCATGGCAATTACAGGATACGTGTTACCTGTAGAAAGAATAAATTCGGATTGAGTTCCCATCAGTGGATTTACATAATCAACATTACCCGAACTAAAAAGGAGTTGTGTCAGGAATAAGAAAAGACTGAAAAAGCTAATTTTTCTCATATCATTCGATTAAGGAATATAATTAATTTTTAATTCACATACAAATAGAGATATTAAATACAAAGATATTGTTTTGCTTTCAATACTAGATTTTATAAATAGAAGTTTTATCAATCAAATTATCCTGACAAGCTATAGATATAAAAAACAAAGTCGACATTGGATTACCAAGTCGACTTTGTCTTTCTCTATTTTCTAATTATAAAATCCAAATCAGCTACGTAATTTGAAGCAAGATTATTTTGCATAGCTTACCGCGCGGGTTTCGCGTATTACGGTGATTTTTACCTGACCCGGATAAGTCATCTCATCCTGAATTTTCTTAGCTATGTCGAATGATAATAATTCTGTTTCTTTATCATCTATCTTATCGGCTCCAACAATAACACGTAGCTCGCGACCTGCCTGAATAGCATAAGTTTTAAGTACTCCCGGATAAGACAAGGCCAGATTTTCCAAATCATTCAATCGTTTGATATACGCTTCCACAATTTCGCGACGAGCACCCGGACGAGCACCTGAAATCGCATCACACACCTGAACTATCGGAGCAATAAGCGTTTCCATTTCCACTTCATCGTGGTGAGCACCTATCGCATTGCAAATATCTGGTTTTTCTTTGTATTTTTCGGCAAGACGCATACCTAAAATTGCGTGTGGCAATTCTGGTTCATCATCTGGCACTTTACCAATATCGTGTAATAAACCTGCACGTTTCGCTTTTTTCGGATTCAATCCTAATTCCGATGCCATGGTAGCGCAAAGATTTGCTGTTTCACGGGCATGTTGCAACAAGTTCTGACCATAAGACGAACGATATTTCATCTTTCCAACCATACGAATCAATTCTGGATGCAATCCGTGAATTCCTAAATCGATAGTGGTACGTTTACCTATTTCAATAATTTCTTCTTCAACTTGTTTACGCACTTTATTTACCACTTCCTCGATACGGGCAGGGTGAATACGTCCGTCGGTAACCAACTGGTGCAATGATAAACGTGCAATTTCGCGACGTACCGGATCAAATGCAGAAAGCACAATTGCTTCTGGGGTATCGTCCACAATGATTTCAACTCCGGTTGCAGCTTCTAGCGCGCGAATGTTACGTCCTTCGCGACCAATAATACGACCCTTAATTTCGTCCGATTCGATATGGAAAACGGTAACTGAGTTTTCGATTGCAGTTTCTGTAGCAACACGCTGAATGGTTTGAACGATTACTTTCTTCGCCTCTTTGTTAGCCGTCATTTTGGCTTCTTCCATAATGTCGTTGATGTACGACATGGCTTCAGTTTTTGCTTCTTCTTTCAAAGCCTCGATCAAACGCTCCTTAGCTTGTTCGGCTGATAAACCCGAAATTGTTTCCAACTCGGTTTGCGCTTGATGGTGCAAATGTTCCAACTCTTTTTTCTTAACTTCCAAGCTACTGAATTGTTGTTCGAAATGTTCTTTCTGAGACTCAACTTCGTTTATCTTGCGTTGAACATCGCCTTGCTTTTGGTTGAGTTGCATTTCACGTTGTTGCAACTTTACTTCTACCGCCTGAATTTTAGCATTTCTTTCCTGAACTTGTTGTTCGTGTTCGGCTTTCAGAGCAATAAATTTCTCTTTTACCTCAATCAATTTATTTTTTTTCAGCAATTCGGCTTCTGCTTCGGCCTCCTGCGCCGCTTTTTTGTTGGAAGATCGGGAAAGGACAAATGTGCCTCCCACACCCACAACAAAAGCTATTATTCCTATTATTATTTCCATGTTTATAGCTTAAAGTAATTATTTATTTTATTGTTTTCTTGATTTATTTACATAAAAAAACGCATTCACACTGCCAATCGACTGCCTTTTCGGAAGTAACGAATTAACAACGTAATGCGAAGAAATTGATAAAACGATATGTAATTAATAACTATTTATCCAACAGCGCTTCAAGTTCTTTATCAAGCAATTGAATTTTTTCAGCCAAAGGCACAATATCCTCAGAAAGTTCTTGTTTCGAAACTAGAACTGCAATCTGATATGCAACCAAAATCAAAATTTCCTCAGTTGGTCGTTGGTTGTATTGCTTCTGGAATTTATCCATATACCTCACAACCAGCTTTTCTGCTTTTCTGTACAATTCCTCGTCTTTTCGAGCAATTCTTAACGGAAGCCGCAAGCCACCAAGTTGAACATTTATAGTAAAGTTATCGTCTCTCATATGCTCTATTCATCCAAAAGAGCTAAGCATTTGTCAATTTCCCGCACCATTTTGCTTATTCGCTGTTTTGACTCATTACGTTCAATTTCCGAACCGCCAAGATTTTTTGCCATACGCAAATGGTCGTAATTTTTTCGAAGCTCCAAAATTTCCTGATGAGCATGCATTAAATCGTTTTGTTTGCGATCCAATTCTTCTTTCAGATGGGCATTTTGGATTTGTAACAACCTGTACTCCGAAAACAATTTTCGCAGTTTGGATTCAAATGCGTTTATGAGTTCTTCGTATTTATTGGTCATTTTTCAAAAAAATCTATACAAAAATACGCTTTTGCTTTGGAATAGTAAAACATTTTGGGCTTTTTTCTACAAAATAGAATTTGGAGATGAATAATATACAAAATCAAAGCAGCAATCTGTTTCTTTTATTTCATCAGATTGCTGCTCAAAAATTGTATCGATTATTTATTATCAACAAGCTTAAAATCAATATAATCGTAATTCATATTTCCATTTTTCAAGGTACGCAGTGTCAGAACATGAATTCCTTTCTTCAATTTCACTGTAGCCAACTTATCCAGTCGGTTCCAATGATGCCACTGACGCCAATCAAGCGGTTCTTTATCGTTCTTTGTTGATGGAACAATCAGTTCGTCAGTTAGCTTTTTACCATCAAGTTCCAATGCAATACTTCCGTCACCACAAGCTGTAAACATCAAACCAACGCTATAATAACCCGTTTCGGAGACATTCACGGTATATTTAATCCATTCTCCCGGATTAGTCCAACCCACGTATAGCTGCTCCATCAGCGGCTCAACGACATTGAATGGATTATTATCTGTTTCATTCGACTTTGTATACGAAATATCCACCGCCTCGCACATTCTAAACTCATTTAGAAAGGTTCCGTTTGCAGGGTTCAACTGTCCTGAACCACTATTAAAATTGTCGGAATCGTGAAAAGCCACACCTTCACCACCAAGATCATAAAATTCACATTGAATTTTTCCTGGAATTTGCTGAATTGTATTATTCCATGGAGTTCCTTTATAATCGGATTTAGAATACACGGCTACACTCGAAAAAAGGAACAATGTGAGCGTTGCAAAAATAAATAAATGATTGCGTTTCATTTTTATATTAAATTAGAGTTAGATAAGATGCAAATTCAATTATCAAATTTCAGTATCATCCTCGTAGTAATGGAAATATTTTTCCGATTCGTCTTTCTTCCTTTTTGTTGTATAACCATAGCTATATCCAAATAAGTACGCATATTTATACAATTTATATTTCGAATATCTCGATCCGTCGTCTACCACATCATTGATAACTGTATATAAGTTCGGAATATTATCAAGTTTTAATTGTGCCGATAATTTCTTGAAGAACGATTTATTCGTTTTACCATTTCTTACAACGAATAAATTGACATCCGACAAAGCCGCCAGAGAATATGCATCTGTCACCATTCCTATCGGACTTGTGTCGATAATAATATATTCGTAGCGTTTTCTTAATTCCGCAACCATTTCTATCAATTTATCCGACCGGATTAACTCACCCGGATTAGGAGGAATAGAACCAGCAGGCAACAAATCGAAATCTACTTTTGGCAAATGAAGAATCACTTCGTCCAGCGAGTTTTGACCAATCAGATAATTTGTCACTCCATTTGGTTGAACAATATTGAAACGTTGATTTATACTTGGCTTGCGAATATCCATATCAACCAAAATCGTTTTTTTACTTGCCATCGAATATATCGCCGCAAGGTTTATCGAAAAATAGGTTTTTCCATCGCCCGATTCGGTAGAGGTCGTCATCATCACAATATCAGTTTTGCGTTTTACGATAAACTCAATACGTGTTCTGATTACACGGAACATTTCGGTAAAGGCCGAACGTGGATTTTTAGCAACCAGTAAAGGATCAGTACTTTTTGTATGGCGGATAGCTCCGATTAATGGGAAAGGCGAATTTTTTTCAACATCTTTTGTAGAACGAATCGTATTATTCAAAAGCTCTTTAAGCACTACAAAAGCAGTCGGGATCAGCAATCCGAAAAGAAGGAACATCAAAGTCGTTTTCGATCTTTTGCCAGAGTTCGTAATCGACATTATTCTCGCCTTATCCAGAATATTGTTATCTGGAGTATTCGAAGCTTTCAAAATTTCAGATTCGGCTCTTTTCTGCAAGAAGAATGTGTAGTAATTATCATCCATCTTATATTTCCGCTCAATAGAAATCATTTCCAGTTCTTTTTCCGGCAACTCTTCAATTTCCTTATTTACTTCGGCCATTCTTCGGTTAAAGTCGGTCTTTTCAATTTCCAGGGAAACCCGCATGCTTTTCACAACCTCGTTAATCGCCTGCTTCACGCCGTCCATTTCTTTGGTGAATTTAGCGTAATACGGACTTTGTGTACTTACATCGTTGCGTTGGGTTCTTAAATCATTAATTTGCTGAACCAAAGCCATTAACATTGGCTCGTTCAACCCTAAACTCGACGGCGCAACCACAGTGCCATCTGCCAAATTAGTTTTCAGGTATTTTGTCAAATAATCCAGATATGTTTCCCTTAATTTCAATTCAGACTGCTCTGCATCAAATTTTGTCGCCTTGCCAAGCAAATCACTCGTATGGCTCGATACGTCCACAATCTTATTGCTCTGACGGAAATTGGTCATTTCGTTTTCCGAGACAGCTAAAGATTTTGAAACAACTCCCAATTGCTCATCAATAAATTTAATTGTTTTATTCGCCGCATCATTTTTCCGTTCAAGATTGTCGGCAAGGAATGTTTCGCACAATTTGTTTATAAAATCAATGTCTCTTTCTGGCGTTTCACTCACGAGCGATATTTGCAGCACGGAAGAACCTTCGACAACATAACCGAATCCCAATCGCGACGAAAAGTCCGATACAAGCGATTCTCTGGATCGGAATCGGAAATAAACTTCGGAATTACCCATAAATTTATTTACGTTGTTCACCGTAATGAAAAACAGGTTGTGTTGTATTGCCTCGCCGTATTTACCAACGATATTCAAATTCGAAAACAACTTATTATCCTCAACGGTAATAGTATAAGTTCCATTCGAACGTAATTTTATTTTAAATAAAAGATTGTATGCTTCCGGAGAAACGTAATCGGACTCTATAATTATCGGTGAAGATCTGTAGATATTACGGGTTTTAAAACTTCCTTTCGATATGTAATCTACTTTTAGAAATGGTAAACTATCCACCACTTTGCAAACCAAGTCGTACGAACCAAGCATAATTACCTGATTGTTCGAATTGCGATAACCCGATTCGATTCCAAAGCCCTGCATAAGTGCCTGAGAACTATTATTTATGGCGGTTCTACCTTCGTCAATTATTATAGTTCCGGCGGTTTGATATTTAGCCAGCCAGGTTCTGTTATCAAGGTAAGCAAGACCCAATGAAACTATAACCCCTATCACAAACAAATACCAATGATGAAAAAAGTAAGATACCCATTCCATGATATCAAAACTCGATTCTTCTTCATCATTAAAAGGTTTTTCGTAATTAATCTGCTCCATACCGTTCTATTGTTAAATTACAAGGAACTAACTGTTTCTCTTGTAAAAATCTACTTTGTATAATTTAATACGCTAAATAACAAGGACATCGAGAAAGTGACAACACTTAAAAGCGCCGTGTAATTATTTACTTTATAAAAACTTGAGAAATCCCTTTTGATATAAATAATATCATTAGGATAAATATAATAATACTTTGAATCGATAATGCTCTTCGGGCGAATATCAAATTCAAGTATCTCGCTGCCTTTATCTGTTTCTCTTATTATTCTTATGTGCTTTCTATCGCTCGAGTCATTAAAATCGCCCGACATAGCCAATGCCTGAAATATAGTCATTTTTTCCTTATAAATAGGATAAATACCCGATCCGGCATCACCAAAAATCGTAAATGTTTTGTTTGAAATACTCAGTTTTACGACTGCATCAGGAATAATTCGTTTCAAACTATCTTCAATAGCAGCAGTGGCCTCATTCAAAGTCAGTCCTGCTACGGGAATTTTCGAAACAAACGGCAAGTCAATAGTACCATCGGTATAAACCCGGTAAGAGATATTGCTTTGAGTAGAATTGGAAGTTTGTGGCGAAATTATTTTAGAAATAGTTTCATCTGCGCTAATCAAACGATAGATAAGCTCATCGTTTACCCTAATTTTATATTCCTGATAATCCGTTTTTTCATATTTGGGCAACGACCTTTTACCTTCCTGCAGCAAATAAAAGCTACCGTAATTATAGCAAGAAGTAAAGGTTGCCAAAATAAGGAACAAAACGAGATATTTGCTTATATTTTTCATGTATAAAATATATTCACGTGTTAGGAAAGAACTTCTTAATTACTCGTATTAAAAAAAGTATTATAAACAATTACGCCAAACGAATACGTAGTAACCAACGTGGAAATTGCAGTCCAGAAAGAATTAACTCTGAAAAACTGTTCCTTCATCGGCTGAATAAAAATTACATCGTTGGGTTCCAAATAATAATACTCCGAGTCAATTACATCAATGCTTCGAATATCGAACGTTTTCACAATGGTGCCATTTGCCGTTTCACGGAGAATTTTCACTTTGCTCCTATCAACATAAAAACCCAAATCGCCAGCCATGGCAATGGCCTGATAAATATTCACTTTCTCACGCGGGAAGGTAAATTTTCCCGATTTTCCGGCACCAATAATACTGAAGGTACGTCCAACCATACGCACATCCACCGAGTTTACAGGCAAATAGGGTTTTATCGCCTCTTCAATCACTGTTTTAGCTTCTCTCAGGGTTACTCCTGCTAATCGAATATCGCCAACCAGTGGAAATTTAATGCATCCGTTCGAATAAATTACATAAGTGTACAAATCGAGGTTCGAGCTATTTCCAACATTCGAAATGATTTGAGAACTATTGCTACTATTGGTATTAAAAAGCGAGTTTGTTTTATCATCCAAAGAATAGACCTGAATATACAACCTGTCATCTTCCTTCAAAAGGTAGTCCTGATAGTTAACCGAATCGTTATAAGCCGGAATAAAATTTTTAGGCTCCTGCATGTAATTGGTTTGACGAGTCGTGATACAGGAACTCAATTCGAGCGCAAGTAAAACGATAATCAAATATAGCTGAAACGGCTTTTGCATCGAGATAGATTTAAAAAATTTATAGCAAAGATAGACAAAATAAGTAAAAATGTACATTGGGGCGGGAAAATTACAAACTAAAAATTAATATTTGCACGTTATAGAAACGAATTATTCTTAAACCTATTAAAATTTATTCTCGCTGCAGGAATATTCTCTTCCAGTTGCATTTGGGAACGATTATTGTATAATTCTTTAAAATAATTCCTGTTAAATGAAATCAGCCGGACAAACTGTAATCGTTCCTATTTGTTCAATATCATAAAATCAGAAGTACTCCGGCAGAATGATTTACAACATTTACAATAGATTTCATTTCGTTCGGTTTATTAAAAATAATAATTAATTTTGCAAAAATAAATCTTACAAATCCATCTTATTATGCGTAAAAACATATTTGTCTGCCTGTTACTGTTTGCCAGCGCAAGTCTATTTGCTCAGAATTATGATCTAAATCAGAATATCGATCGCTTTGCAAATTCCATCGATCTTTCGAAAGTTCAATATGGGGTGAAAATAACACCAGCAATAGCCTGGATAAACGTTGACCACAACAACATGGGTGCAGAAGGTGCTGCGCTAAAGTTCGGTATTGGCGCTGTGGCTGAGTATCCGTTAAGTGATTCGTTCTTTTTCGTTTCCGGATTAAATTACCATGGATTTGGTGGATATGCTTACGATAACCATTCATTGTCATTCGCCGATACTCTCACTACCTACAAAACAAATTACAATGAAATTGAAATTCCGTTTGCCCTTAAGCTACAAACAAAAACGATAAATAAAACTTCTTACTTTTTACAGGGAGGCATTTCAGTTGGTTTTGTGCTTGATGCAAATGAAAAATATTTTCCCGCCAACACAAACGAAAAACCGGAATATACTGACATACTCTACTACACCAACTCATCTCGAATTTCATACCAAATTGGAGCCGGCATGAACTACCAATTTTTCGGCAAATCAAAAATTTTCGGGTTAATTTCGTACAACAATGCTATTTCGAACATTGCAAACAGTAAAAATTACACTTCGGGAGCAAATCCAAGATACACTTCTCCTATTCAGATTTTGCCGGGAAGTATGGAATTTTCGATTGGTGTAATGTTTTAAACAAAAATATGATGCAAATTAAATTTTCAACCGTTATAATTGCGGCCTTTTTACTGTCCTTATCTGCTTGCAATTCGCGTAAAGCGCAAGAAAAAGAAGCCGATATCAGATTAAAAAACATTGAAGAACTGATTAACAACAACTCTTTAAATGCCGCCAAAATACAACTCGACAGCATTCACATTTTATTCCCAAAGCTGATAGAAAAAAGAAGGATTGCCGCTGCGCTGGAAGATACTGTTGTTCGTCGCGAAAGTGCCCGAAATCTTGCTTTTTGCGATAGCATTTTACCCATAAAGCTGCACGAAGTCGATTCTATTCAAAAGAATTTCCGATTCGAAAAAGATACCGTTTATCAGGAGTTTGGCAATTTTGTGTATAAAACTCAGCGGACCGAAAGCAATGCAAACCGCTGCTATTTGAAATCATACGTAAACGAAAATGCCGATTTATATCTCATTAGCAACTATACCGGAGCAAAAATCGAACAACATTCTGTGCTGGTTTCGGTGAACGATCTTTTTGCTGAAACCGACAGTGTAGGAGTTTCAAATTCCAATTATCACGGTTTCGACGATGGGGGTTCGCATTGGGAAACGCTTACCTTTAAAAATGACGAAGATAAAGGCTTGTCGGCCTTCATTAGTCAATACAAAGGCGAAAGGATTAAAGTCACCATTCAGGGAAAACGAAACTATATTTATTATCTCGACGAATCGGATAAAAAAGCGATTGCCGAGACTTACAATTTGTGGATCGTAAAAAAAGACGTGGCGAAGCTTCAAAAAGAAATAAAGAAAGCAAAAATAAGAATCGAACGCATTACAAAAAATAAAAATTAAAAATTAT
Source organism: Paludibacter sp. (assembly GCA_037446675.1). Lineage (GTDB taxonomy): Bacteria > Bacteroidota > Bacteroidia > Bacteroidales > Paludibacteraceae > Paludibacter. Next base: position 3,264 of record JBBIID010000008.1, on the reverse strand, counting down.
CATTAATTTTCAGTCCTCTAAAAATCAAAATTATCGCTATTACGTTAGTTATTCAATTATAAATTTTAGAAAAATATAAACAATGAAAAAGACCATTCAATTATTAATATTTTGCTTCACAATAAGTGTTGCAGCTATGGCACAAAATCCATCCAATGTAAAAATCGAGGATTTGGATTTACAAGGATTCAAGCAAAAAGTGTGGAATTTCGACAAGGACAAATCGTTTACCCGCATCGGAAAATTGCCGATAATTCTCGACTTTCATGCCACCTGGTGTCGCCCCTGCAAAATGCTGGCTCCGCACTTGCAAGCCATCCAAAACAAATACAAAGGGAAACTGATTGTGTACAAAATCGATGTTGACCAGCAGCCGGAATTAGCTAAGTTGTTCAACATTCAGGCTATGCCAACCATCATTTTCATGGGAAGCAAGACCAGCTACAAATCGGAATTGGGCTACAAGGACTATGACGAATACGAGAAAATTGTAAAAGCAAGCTTTTCGCTCTAATCATTGC